>NZ_JBWDTQ010000040.1:0-42018 GCF_056312425.1 Nocardiopsis sp. TRM 82005 | reverse complement strand
ATGGGCCACGCGGGTGCCATCGTGTCGGGTTCCTCGGGCACGGCCGCGGCGAAGAAGGAGGCGTTGGAGGCCGTCGGCGTCAAGGTCGGCAAAACCCCCAGCGAAACCGCCCAGCTGGCGCGCGAGCTGTTCTAGCCGCCAAGGCGTACCTCACAAGGCTCCGCCCCGCCGCATCCCGGTGGGGCGGAGCCTTGTGTGTGGGCGGGGCCGCACACGGGCCCGGGGGTCTTCGGCCGGGGTGGTGGTGGGGCACTCAGCCGTTGCCGAGCTCCTTGGGGCCATCGCCGCGGTGCCTGCGCACGATGGCGGTGGTGAGGCCGGGCGCCACGAGCAGCAGGAAGAACCCGAGGAAGACGGCGATGGAGGAGACGTTGCCGGACATGATCGCGGGCAGGCCCCACACGAAGAACAGGAAGCCGCCCCAGCCGATCATGCTGCCCAGATGGGGGCCACGGTCCCTGCGGTCCACCTCGCCGTGCTCGGCGGCGTCCTTTTCCAGGGGCGCGGACTCACGGGCGGCGGGCGCGGTGCCGGCGGGCTCGGTGAGAAAGCCCGGGCGCAGCCGTGTCGGCAGGTCCTCGAACAACGGGACCAGGTCCAGGTTGGTGACGGCGTTCAGAGCCGCGGCCGAACGGGCCTCGTGCTCGTCGATGTCCAGTCGGCCCTCCCCCAGAGCGGTCCGCAGCTGTTCCAGCGCGTCGTCGCGCTCGACGTCGGAGACGCGGTAGCGGTCGGGTTCGGGACCTGCCATGCGGCTTCGTTCCATTCGAGGCGGGGAGTGGTGCGGGGCTCACATGGTATGACGATGCCCGCGCGGATCCGGTTCCCGCTCTCGGCGGGCACCGGCACGACACGCGAGACGGTGGATACCGCAGAGCATTCCGGTCCCTGGCAGCATAAGCCGGGTGAGTACGCCAGGATCTCCCCCCGACCGAGGCCGTCCGTCCCAGCGCCCGCGGGCCAGCGGGCCAGGTGCGCCCGGTGCCGCCGCCGACGCTCCCCGGCCCGTCTACTCCACCGGCGGAATCGCAGCGGCCACGGCCGCGGGGCTGGGGCTGGCGGTGATCATCACCCTGACCATCATCGGGTGGGTGGCCGCGCCGCACGACGCCTTCGGCGAGGAGATCGTCGACATCCTCCGGGACGCGATCCTGGCCTGGCTGGTGGGTCACCACGTGTCGTTCTCGGTCCCCGACGGGCAGATCGCCCTGCTGCCGCTCGGCCTGGTCCTGCTTCCGGGGCTGCTGCTGTACCGGACGGGGCGGTGGTTGGCGCGCTCCTGCGAGATTCCCCGCCTGCGGTACGTGTACCGGGCCGCGCTGGCGGTCGCCGGGCCCTACGCGGCGATCGCGGGCACCCTGGCGCTGCTGGCACGCACCGAGACGGTCGAGCCGAGCATGCCGCGTGCACTGGCCATGGGGTTCGTGATCGCCTTCCTGGCCAGTGGCCTGGGGGTGCTGCGCCAGCTGATGCGCGACAAGGGGGTGGCCGCCCGCGACCTGTTGGACCTGATGCCCGCCCGGTCGCGGTCCTTGCTGGTGGGGATGTTCGCCTCCACGGGGACGCTCCTGTCGGGCGGCCTGCTGCTGTTCCTGGTGGCCCTCACGGTGAGTCTGCCCGAGGCGGTCGAGACGACGCGGATGCTGGGCCCCGGCCTGGTGGGCGGCGCACTGCTGCTGATCGTTCAGCTGGCCTACCTGCCCAACGCCGTGGTGTTCGCGGTGTGCTACACGCTGGGTCCGGGGTTCACGGTGGGGACGGGGACCATCGTCGCACCGACGGGGGTGTCGGCGGGAGCTCTGCCGATGCTGCCGATGCTGGCCGCTGTTCCGGAGAACGGGGCCGCTCCGGTGGCGTCTCTGGTCGCGCTCGCCGTGCCGTTCGTGGCGGGCGCGGTGGGGGGTGTGCTGACGCAGCGCAGCGCGCCCGACGTGGTCAGCGAGGCGGCACCCCTGTGGGGCTTCGTGTGCGGAGTGACCACGGGGATGCTGTGCGCGGTGCTGGCCGAGGTGGCCGGAGGCCCGCTCGGCGGCGAGAGGTTGAGCGAGGTGGGGCCGTCGGCGGGGCAGGTGGGTCTGGTCGCCGCCCTGGAGGTGGGCGTGGCCGCCGCCATCGCCGCGTGGGCGGCGAACTGGTGGTACACGCGCAAGCTGGGCCCGGCACGGCCGAGCCCCGCCGCGCAGGAGGGGGCCGGAACCCGCCCGGAACCGAGGTCACGCCCGGAGCCGAAGCCCCGCCAGGAGCCGGACCTGCCCCCGGACGTACCGGTCGGGGAGGGACTGGCCACGGTGACGCCGCTGCGCCGTCGAGAGGACGAGGAGGGCACGGGCCAGGCCGTCCGGGAGGACACGGAGAAGGCGGACCGCGCCACCGAGCGGGCGGCGCACAGACGGGCCCGCCGGGAGCTGCGGGAGCAGCGGCGCAGGGAGAAGAGGGCCCGGCGCGCTGAGGGCGGTCGCCGGTGGCGCCGCGGGTCCGCCGGGGACGAGGACCCCGAGGAGCTGTACGGTATCACCTACGAGGCCGACCCGAGCAGGACCGAGCCCCCCAAGAACTGACCCGGGCGCTGTCCGGGAGCGGGCCGCCCCGGGGATCGTCCCCCCGGGCGGCCCGTAGCCCGCGGCTCCTCAGCTGATCAGTCGCCCTGGGGCACGGCCTTCTTCTTCTGCGGCTCGAAGACGGAGTTGACCAGATCGGTGCACCACTTGAGCAGCTCCAGATCCCGCAGGGGCTTGCCGCCCAGACCGCCGGACTTGGGCACCGGCACCAGCAGGGTCCGGGCCGCCTCCTTGTGGAGGGCCTTGGGGTACATCCGCCGCAGCCGCAGCTCCTGCGACTCGCGTAGCTCCACCGGGGAGAAGCGGATCTGGTTGCCCTGCATCACCACGTCGGAGAGCCCCGCCGACTTGGCCAGTACCCGGAACCGGGCCACGGCCATGAGGTTGTCCACCTGCTCGGGTGGCGGGCCGTACCGGTCGGTGAGCTCCTCATAGGCGGCGAGGATGTCCTCCTCGCTGTTGACGCTGGCGATGCGCTTGTAGGATTGCAGCCGCAGCCGCTCTCCCGGCACGTAGTCGTGCGGGATGTGCGCGTTGATGGGCAGCTCGACCTTGGTCTCGATCTCCTGGGCCGCGTCCGGGTCGCCCTTGAGCTCGGCCACCGCCTCGCCGACCATGCGCACGTACAGGTCGAAGCCCACGCCCGCGATGGTCCCGGACTGCTCCGCGCCCAGGATGTTGCCCGCGCCCCGGATCTCCAGGTCCTTCATCGCCACGTACATGCCCGCGCCGGTCTCGGTGTGCTGGGCCACGGTGGCCAGCCGCTCGTAGGCGGTCTCGGTGAGCGGCCTCTCCGGCGGGTACAGGAAGTACGCGTAGGCGCGCTCGCGCCCGCGGCCCACCCGGCCGCGCAGCTGGTGCAGCTGCGACAGGCCGTAGGTGTCGGCGCGGTCGATGATCAGGGTGTTGGCGTTGGGCACGTCCAGGCCGGACTCGACGATGGTCGTGGAGACCAGTACGTCGAAGTTCTTCTCCCAGAAGTCGACCATCACCTTTTCGAGCTGCTGCTCGTTCATCTGGCCGTGCGCGAAGGCCACCCGGGCCTCGGGTACCAGGCGTTTGATATTCGCCGCCACCTTGTCGATGGACGCCACCCGGTTGTGCACGAAGAACACCTGTCCCTCGCGCATCAGCTCGCGGCGGATCGCGGCGGCGATCTGTTTGTCCTCGTAGGGCCCCACGAACGTGAGTACGGGGTGGCGCTCCTCGGGTGGGGTGAGGATCGTGGTCATCTCGCGGATACCGGTCAGGCCCATCTCCAGGGTGCGCGGGATGGGCGTGGCCGACATCGCCAGCACGTCCACCTGGGTGCGCAGCCGCTTGAGCGCCTCCTTGTGCTCCACGCCGAAGCGCTGCTCCTCGTCGACGATGACCAGGCCCAGGTCCTTGAAGCGGGTCTCCGACGACAGCAGCCGGTGCGTGCCGATGATCACGTCCACCTCGCCGCTGCGCAGCCCCTCCCGGGTCAGTTCCACCTCGCCGTCGGTCTGGAACCGCGACATCGGCCTGACCGTGATCGGGAACGACGCGTACCGCTCGGTGAACGTGGACATGTGCTGCTGCACCAGCAGTGTGGTGGGCACCAGCAGCGCGACCTGTTTGCCGTCCTGCACCGCCTTGAACGCGGCGCGTACCGCCACCTCGGTCTTGCCGTAGCCCACGTCGCCGCAGATCAGCCGGTCCATCGGGACCGATCTGGCCATGTCCTTCTTGACCTCGTCGATGGCGGCGAGCTGGTCGGGCGTCTCCACGTAGGGGAACGCGTCCTCCAGTTCGCGCTGCCACGGGGTGTCGGCGCCGAACGCGTGGCCGGGGGAGGCCTGCCGGGCCGAGTACAGCCGGATGAGGTCGCTCGCGATCTCCCGGACCACCTTGCGGGCGCGGCTCTTGGCCTTGCTCCACTCGGCGCCGCCCATCTTGGACAACGTGGGCGCCTCGCCGCCCACGTACCGGGTGACCTCGCCCAGCTGCTCGGTGGGCACGAACAGCCGGTCGCCCGGCTGGCCGCGCTTGGAGGGTGCGTACTCGATGAGCAGGTACTCACGGGTGGCGCCCTGCACCTGGCGGCTGACCATCTCCAGGTAGCGGCCCACACCGTGCTGCTCGTGCACGACGTAGTCGCCCGGCTTGAGCTGAAGCGGGTCCACCGTGCCCCGCCGCCTGCTCGGCATCCGCCGCATGTCCCGGGTGGAGGACTTCTGCCCTGCCAGGTCGGTCTCGGTGAGCACCACCGTGTGCACCGACCGCAGCAGGAACCCGTGGTCGACCAACCCGGTGGTGACCGTGGCGACCGCGGACTTGGGAGGGTCGTCCAGTTCGGCGGCCAGGGCGGCTCCCAGCCCCGAGTCGCGCAGCATCGCCACCAGGCGCTCGGCGGGGCCGTGCCCCTGGGTGACCAGCACGACGCTCCAGTTGTCGTGCAGCCAGCCCTTGATATCGGCCAGGGCCCGCTCGGTGTCACCCCGGTAGGAGTCGGCGGGCGCCGCGCCGACGACGACGGCGTCGTCCTCCTCGCCCACGCCGCCGTCCTCGCCCGCTGAGAAGGGGGTCAGTCCCCACCAGGGCAGGTTCAGCTCGGCGGCGGTGGAGCGCAGTTCGGCGATGGACATGTAGGCGGACTCGCCCAGGTCGATGGGCGCCTCACCGCCGGAGGCGGCGTTGATCCACGAGGCGTCGAGGAATTCGGCGCTGGTGGCCTCCAGCTCCACGGCGCGGGTGCGGATGCGCTCGGGGTCGCAGCCCACCACCATCGCGCCCTCGGGCAGATAGGTGAAGAAGGGCTCCATGCGGTCGGCGAGCACCGGCGCGAAGGCCTCCATGCCCTCCACCGCCACGCCGTCGGCGATCTTGTTCAGGACCTCGGCCAGGGAGGGGTGCTCCTCGGCCAGCGCCCGCGCGCGCTCGCGCACGGTGTCGGTGAGCAGCAGCTCCCGGCACGGCGGTGCGAACAGCCCGGAGGCGGCGTTGGTGCGGGGGCCGCCCTCTCCGCCCTCGCCGGGGTCGATGGACCGCTGGTCGGCGACCTGGAAGTAGCGGATGTCGTCGACGGTGTCGCCCCAGAACTCCAGCCGCAGCGGGTGCTCCTCGGTGGGCGGGAACACGTCCAGGATGCCGCCGCGCACGGCCATGTCGCCGCGCTTCTCGACCAGGTCCACGCGGGCGTAGCCGGTGTTGGCCAGGGCGGTGACCACGTCTTCCATGGGTGTCTCGTCGCCGGAGCGGATGCGTACCGGCTCCAGGTCGCCCAGATCGGCCACCAGCGGTTGCAGGACGCTGCGCACGGGGGCCACGACCACCCGTAGCGGACTGGTCAGCGGGTCGGCGGGGTCGGGGTGGGCGAGACGCCGCAGGACCGCCAGCCGCTGGCCGACGGTGTCCGAGCGCGGGGAGAGGCGCTCGTGGGGCAGGGTCTCCCAGGCGGGGAAGAGCGCCACCGAGTCCTCGGGCAGCAGGGAACTCAGCGCGTCGGCCAGGTCCGAGGCCTCGCGCTCGGTGGCGGTGACGGCGAGCACGGGTCGCTGTGCGCCCACGGGCGCGTCCGCGGCCAGCGCCCCCACCATGAAGGGGCGCAGCGCCGACGGGGCGACGAGGTCGAGGTGGGGATCGCGGCCGCCCCGGGCGGCCTCGATCGCGCTGTGCAGCGCCGGGTCCCTGGAGACGTCGGCGAGAAGTCCAATGAGGCTCATAGCACCAGAAAGTGGAAGTGGTCCGGATCAGGCGGTGGTGGTCGCGGCCTGCGTGGTGAGAAGGCGGCTGCGAAAATGGACGCCCGGCACCTCTCAGACTATCGAGTCCGGCGGCTCCGCGCGGGTGGGGTGTGGACAACCGGCGGCACGGAACCACACCGTGCCGTCAGCGTTCCGGTCCCGGTGCGGGCGGCAGTGCACCGGGTAGAACCGGCTGTGAACTGCTTCTATTCCGTTCGGAGCGGTGCTGGGCGAGGCCGCTCCGCGCTCCGGGCATACGCTGGGTGCGTTGCCCGGACCCCCGTAGGAGAGGAACCGCGTGGTGAGTGCCAACAGGCGTGGGCGTGTATCGGAGGGCAGCGTCGAACGGCCGGACGCCCCGGCCTTCGCCCCAGGTCCGGACGGGCTCGCCCACCTGGAGCTGATCCTCAACGGCGCGTACCCGCTGTCCGGTTTCATGACGCGGGACGAGTCGGAGGCCGTGACACGGGACGGTCGCCTGCCAGACGGGAGCCCCTGGCCGGTTCCGGTCACCCTGGAGGTTCCCGAGGAGCTCTCGGGCTCCGACCACCTGACCCTCACCGATCCTGAGGGTGCGCCCCTGGCCGGACTCGCCGTGACCGAGCACTGGCGAGGCGCCGACGGGCGCCACCGGCTGGCCGGTGTGGTGACCCTGCTGCGTCCGCCGACGTACGGGGTGCTGCGCGAGTTGCGGCCCTCGCCCGCCGAGATGCGGGCCCAGCGTGAGCTGGAGCCCTCTGACCGCCCCCTGCTGGCCGTGGTCACCGACCGGCCCCTGCACCATCGGGCCCTGCACCAGATCCGCGCCGAGGCCGACTCCCTGGGCCGGGTCCACGGGGACAGCGTCCGCGCCGAGGTGCTGGTGATCATCGACACCGGCCTGGAGGACGAGGGCATGGCCACGGCGGTGCTGGCGGCGGAGCCCCTGTTGCCCGCGCGCGCCTCCTTCGTGGTGTGCACGCTGCCTCGGAGCGCCGACCGCTCACGGGGCGTGCTGGGAGGTTCGTGGGGGCCGCGCGAGGTGGCACTGGCCGCGCACGTGGCCGACGCCTACGGTGCCACTCACATGCTGGCGGTAACCGACGGGGACGGTCCCGACGTCGAGCGGGTCATGGCCCTGCGCCCGCCACTGACGGTGCTGGACCCCGAGCCGTGGCGCTACTCCTCCGCCGAGGGGCTGTGGCTGCCGCTCACACAGGTCGACCCGGCCGAAGCCCGGTCCGAGCTGACCGACGAGCAGGTGGAGGCGGAGCTGGCGCACGGGCGCGAGCTGCCCGCCTGGTTCACCCCGGCACGCGTCGGCGCGGAGCTGGCGCGGTTGCGTCCGGCCCGCACCAGGAGGGGCCTGGCCGTGCTGTTCACCGGCCTGTCGGGGTCGGGCAAGTCCACGATCGCCCGGGGAGTGTGCGACGGCGTCCGCAGGGCGGGGAGGTCGGTGACCCTGCTGGACGGCGACGTGGTGCGGCGGATGCTCTCCAGTGAGCTGACCTTCTCCCGGGAGCACCGGGAGTTGAACATCCGCCGGATCGGATACGTGGCCTCGGAGGTCACCCGGCACGGCGGGGTCACGGTGTGCGCGCCGATCGCACCCTACGCCGGGGGCAGGGCCGAGGTGCGGGCGATGGTGGAGGAGTTCGGCGACTTCTTCCTGGTCCACGTGGCCACGCCGTTGCAGGTGTGCGAGGACCGCGACCGCAAGGGCCTGTACGCCAAGGCGCGCGCGGGGCTGATACCCGAGTTCACCGGGATCTCCGATCCCTACGAGGAGCCGGACGACGCCGACCTGGTGGTGGATACCGAGGGAATGGCCCCGGAGGATTCCGTGGCCCGGGTGATGACCGCCTTGCGTGAGGGCGGCTGGCTGCCCGAGCACGACGGCCGGTCGGTGCGAGCAGTGGAGGACGAGTGATGAACGAGCCCAGTGACGGCGCCCGTCCGGTCGGGTACCGGATGCTGCGACTGGTCGAGGTGATGGACACCCTGCGCAGGGAGTGCCCGTGGGACAGGAGCCAGACCCACGAGTCGCTGGTCAAGTACCTGATCCAAGAGGCATACGAGGCTCTGGAGACCGTCGAGGACGGCGACTTCGCGCTGTTGCGCGAGGAACTGGGCGATGTGCTGTTGCAGGTGGTCTTCCACTCGGCGATCGCCGCCGAACGCCCCGAGGGCGACCCGGCGCGGTTCACGGTGGACGATGTCGCCGACGCCATCATCGACAAGATGACCCGTCGCCACCCGCACGTGTTCGGCGGGGCGGAGGTGTCGGGCGCCGACGAGGTGCGGTCCAACTGGGAGGCCATCAAGGCCGCCGAGCGCGCGGAGAAGGCCAGGGCCGGGGGCGGCGACGGGCGAACCTCCGTGTTGGACGGGGTGCCGTTCGCCCAGCCCGCCGTGATGCTCGCCCACGAGCTACAGAAGAGGGCGGTGCGCAACGGGTTCCCCGCCGACCTGGTGGACGACGACGGCGCCGAGGGCGGCGAGCTGTTCGCGGCGGTGTCGGCCGAGCGCGAACGGGAACGCGACGCCGAGATCGACCTGCGGGCTGCGGCCCGCCGGTTCGACGCCCGCGTGCGCGCGGCCGAGGACGCGGCCCACGCTGACGGCCGGGAGCCCCGCGAGCTGTCCGAGGAGGAGTGGCGGGTCTACTGGGTCAAGTCCGGGAGGGCCTGACGGGAGGTCCGTGCGGTGCCCGTCCCGGGCGCCGCCGCGCGGTTCTCCGCCGCGGCCCCGCTCAGGCCCCGCGCCGCCGTCGCAGCGATCCGGGCAGGTCGCGTACGCGGATCACCTCGGTGGAGGGGTCGCCTGGCGCGAGCCCGGCGCTGAACGTGTCCCGGGGCCGCCGCGCGGCCTCGCTGATGACCAGCCACATCCCCACGATCCCCCAGTTGGCTATCAGCGCCGATCCGCCCGCTGACAGGAACGGCGTGGTCATACCGGTCATCGGGATGATGAGCGTCGCCCCGCCCAGCACGATGAACACGTCGAACGCGATGAGGAACGCGTACCCCAGCGCGGTCAGCTTGAGGAACCAGTCCCGGGTCGCCAGGGCGATCCGGAAACCCCGCTCGGCCAGCAGGAACAACAGGAGCAGCGCCGCGACCAACCCGGTCAGTCCGAGCTTCTCGCCCACCGACACCAGGATCAGGTCGCTGTCGGCGGCGAACACCTCCTGAACGAACCCGTCGCCGAAGCCGGTACCCGTCAGGCCGCCCTCGGCCAGTGCGAACATGCCCTCCACGATCTGGAAGCTGCCGCCCGGCTGCTCGTACACGTCGCGGTCGAAGGCGTTGAGCCAGATCTCCACCCGGCTGCGCACGTGGCCGAACAACAGGTACGCCGCGTACGCCCCGCCCGCGAACGCCGCCAAGCCGATGAGCACCCACGACTTGCGCGCGGTGGCGGCGTAGAGCACCGCCAGGAACGTGCCGAACAGCAGCAGCGAGGTCCCCAGGTCCCGGGTGCCCACCAGCAGCAGGATGGCCATGCCCCAGCCCACCGCCATCGGCGCCAGGTCGCGGGCGCGGGGCACGCTGAACACCTTGAGGTGCCCGATCCTGACGGTGCGGGTGACCAGTGCCATCACCTCGCGCCGCCGACCCAGGTAGGCGGCGAGGAAGATCACCAGCAGCACCTTGGCGAACTCCGAGGGCTGCACGGTGAACGGGCCGGCGCGGATCCACCGCCGGGCGCCCAGCACCTCGTGTCCCAGGGGGGACAGCGGCAGCAGGAGCAGCAGCAGGGCGGTCGCCGCGATCAGGTACGTGTACATGCTCAGCCGCCGCGGTCGGCGAACGAGCACCACCGTGGCCGCGCACAGCGCCATGCCCGCCGCGGTCCACATCAGCTGCCGGTCGGCGTCGCCGTGCTCCGCGCCGGGCCCGGTCATCTGGAGCACCCAGATCATGGTGACTCCCAGCCCGTTCAGGACGGTGGCCACCGGCATGACGACCGGGTCGGCGTAGGGGGCGGCGAAACGCAGCACGGCGTGCAGGCCGACCGCTCCGGCGCAGAGCACGCCCAGATAGGCCAGCAGGACGGGGTCCAGGCCCCGGGTGACGGACAGTGAAGCCGACAGCAGCGTCGCGGCGACGGTCAGGAGGGCGGCCACCAGGAGGACGAGCTCGGTGCCGCGCTTGGGCTCGGAGGGCAGGGCCCCGTCGGCGGAGCCGGGCTCGGTCTCGGGGCTGCCCATGTCGTCCCGCCGTCCGTTTCGGGGCCCGGAGCGCCCGGGGCGGGCACCTCGGCCCGGGGTACAAGTCCGCCCCTGCACTATAGGCGGCGGCGCGGAGCCTGTCCCGTGGTGTGTCGCCGCAGGCCCCGGCCGCCTCGAAAACCGGCATGTCCGATATGGACTAGACCAATTCCGCCGGGTGCGCGCACCTTCCCCGAACCGGTGTCGCTAGTCTCGTGTCGGGTCCTGAATCAGTGGTCCGACAAACCCCAAGAGATGGAGAGAGACTGTGGCGTCCATCGAGGCAGTACAGGCGCGGGAGATCCTTGACTCGCGGGGAAACCCGACAGTCGAGGTCGAGGTCCTGCTTGACGACGGCACCATCGCGCGCGCGGGTGTCCCCAGCGGCGCCTCCACCGGCCGGTTCGAGGCCGTCGAGCTGCGTGACGGCGGCGACCGCTACGGCGGCAAGGGCGTGACCAAGGCCGTTACGGCCGTCAACGACGAGATCTCTGACGAGCTGCTCGGCCACGCCCCGGACGAGCAGCGGCTCATCGACCGCGCGCTCATCGACCTGGACGGCACCCCGGACAAGTCCCGGATCGGCGCCAACGCCATCCTGGGCGCCTCCCTGGCCGTGGCCAAGGCCGCCGCCACCGAGGCCGGGCTGCCCCTGTTCCGCTACGTCGGCGGTCCCAACGCGCACGTCCTTCCCGTGCCGATGATGAACATCCTCAACGGCGGGGCGCACGCCGACAGCAACGTGGACATCCAGGAGTTCATGATCGCGCCGATCGGCGCGCCGACCTTCGCGGAGGCCGTGCGCTGGGGCGCGGAGGTGTACCAGTCCCTGAAGTCGGTTCTCAAGGCCTACGATCTGGGTACCGGAGTGGGCGACGAGGGCGGCTTCGCCCCCAACCTGGACAGCAACCGCGCCGCACTCGACCTGATCGTGGAGGCCATAGAGAAGGCGGGCTACACCCCGGGCACCGACATCGCGCTCGCCCTGGACGTGGCCGCCACCGAGCTGTTCAGCGAGGGCGTGTACACCTTCGAGGGCAAGTCGCGCTCGGCGGAGGAGATGGCCGCCTACTACGCCGAGCTGGTGGACGCCTACCCGCTCGTCTCGATCGAGGACCCCCTCGACGAGGAGGACTGGGAGGGCTGGCAGAAGCTCACCGGCGAGATCGGTGACCGGGTCCAGCTCGTGGGCGACGACCTGTTCGTCACCAACCCCGAGCGGCTCCAGCGCGGCATCCTGGCGGACACCGCCAACTCGCTGCTGGTGAAGGTCAACCAGATCGGTACTCTCACCGAGACCCTGGACGCGGTCTCCCTCGCCCAGCGCAGCGGGTACACGGTCATGATCAGCCACCGCTCCGGGGAGACCGAGGACACCACCATCGCCGACATCGCGGTGGCCACCAACGCCGGGCAGCTCAAGACCGGTGCCCCGGCGCGCAGTGAGCGGGTCGCCAAGTACAACCAGCTGCTGCGCATCGAGGAGGAGCTCGACGACGCCGCCGTGTACGCGGGCGTGTCGGCCTTCCCGCGCTTCGCCAAGCGCGGCTAGTCTGCCCCAGTGCCCCACGAATCCGAGCAGCAGCGCCCAAAGGCCAAGAAGGTGACCAAAGCCGACAGGCCCGGGCGCGGCCCTGCCCGGAGGAGGGGGACCGCTGGCACGGACATGGGCCGCACCCGGCGAGTGCGGCCCATGCTCACCAGCCGCGCGGCCATCCTCGCCCTCGTGGTGTGCATGATCGCTCTCAGCCTGGCCTACCCGCTGCGCGAGTACGTCGCCCAGCGCGCCCAGATCGCCCAGCTCCAGGAGGAGCAGGCGCGCATGGAGGAGAGCATGCACGAGCTGCGCCAGCGCGAGGAGGAACTCTCACAGGACACCTACGTCGAGCGCGAGGCCCGGGTCCGGTTGCACTACCAGTATCCCGGCGAGACCGCCTACATCGTCATCAGACCCGACGGCGAGGACGACGCCGAGGCCGACACCGGCCCCGGCGAGCCCTGGTTCGCCACCCTGTGGCGCTCGGTGGTGGAGGTCGACGACCCGCCGACCGACGACGGGTTCTGAACACCGCCCGCCGCCGTCCTCAGAGGAGGAGGGCGCGGGCCGGGAACACCCCAGCGGCCAGGGCGGCCAGCGCACAGCACTCCGTCACGGTCGCGTAGGCCGCGGCGGTGAGGGGGCGTCCGTTCCGGGCCAGCGCGAGGACCTCGTGGGAGAACGTCGAGTACGTGGTCAGGGCACCGCACAGCCCGACGGCCGCGAAGGACCACACTTGCGGCGGTAGGGCCACCGCGGACGCGGCGCCGAACACCAGGCCCAGGAGCAGTGTGCCCGCGGTGTTGACGGCGAGCGTGCCCAGGGGGAGCCGGTCGGAGACCTTCCGGTGGACGGCCCTGTCCGCCAGGTAGCGCAGGGCCGCGCCGGCGCCGCCGCCCAGGCCCACGATCAGCGGTTCCCAGCTCACGGGTGCCCCGCGCCGTCCAGGAGGCGGATCAGGCCTCCCCCGGCCCACGCGCCCAGGGCGGCGCCGGCCACGGCTCCGGCCAGGGTGAGCCCCATGTAGGCCGCGGCGAGGAGGACCTGGCCGGATGCCAGCAGCAGGCCGATGTCCAGAGTGTGCGCCGAGTAGGTGGTGAAACCGCCGAGGAAGCCGGTACCGAGCAACTGCCTGACCCACGGCGGAGCGGGTCCGGGTCCGGGCCAGCCGGTGACGACGGCGATCAGGACACCGATGAGCGCGGAACCGGTGAGGTTGACGGTCACGGTGGCCAGCGGCAGGCCCCCGTCCGGGGCGGGCCAGGCCACCGACACCAGGTGGCGGACCATCGCGCCCGCGGCCCCGCCGCAGGCGGCGAGGCCGGTCATCGCCGCGGTGCTCCGGGCCCGGTGCTCGATCGCGGACATAGCCCTCCCACACGTCGTGGCCCCGTGGATCCGGGGCCGCTGCTGTGTGGGGACCGTTGGCGTATGCGGTTGGTGACGGCAGGCCCCACTGCCGCGCCCCACCCCTCGGGGCGGTGCCGCGGGTGCCGGTGCGCGCCCGCGCCAGCCCAGCCTACTCCGTTCCGGCCCTATGCTGGGGTGCGCCATGACTTCCCCAGATCAGCCCGCTCAGGGGCCCGTTGACGCAGGCGGGCGCACCGGCGCCGCCGGTCGCACCAGTCCGGTCGCCGAGCGCGACATCACCGCCGTCGAACTTCAGTTGGGCCGCGCGCCGCGCGGAGTGCGCGGGGTCGCGCACCGCTGCCCGTGCGGCCTGCCCGACGTGGTGCGCACCGCACCCCGGCTGGAAAGCGGCGAGCCCTTTCCGACGTTGTACTACCTGACGTGCCCGCGCGCGGCCTCGGCCATCGGCCGGATGGAGAACGAGGGCCGCATGCGCCAGATGCAGGAGCGGCTGGGAGACGATCCCGAACTCCGGGCCGCCTACACCAAGGCGCACGAGTCCTACCTCGCCGAACGCTCCGAGCAGGCGCGCCTGGACGGTGTCGAGCCGCTGCCCGAGGGCATGCAGAGCACCGGCGGCATGCCCACCCGGGTCAAGTGCCTGCACGCGCTGGTCGCCCACGAGCTCGCCGAGCCGGGAACCAACCCCTTCGGCGCCGAGGCGCTGGAGGAACTGCCGCACTGGTGGGACAAGGGCCCGTGCGTGTGTGTCGACGAGGACGCCTCCGAGGGCGTCGAAGGGAACAGGTCATGAGCGGTGTCGCGGCCATCGACTGCGGAACGAACTCCATCCGTCTGCTGATCGCCGACGTGGTCCACGTCGGCGATGAGGAGGTACAGGTGGTCGACGCCGACCGGCGCATGGAGATCGTGCGCCTGGGCGAGGGCGTGGACGAGACCGGGGCGTTCGCGCCCCAGGCCCTGGAACGCACCTTCAACGCGCTGCGCGGCTACGCCGAGACCATCGAGTCACACGGCATCCCCCTGGGGCCGGAGGCGGTGCGCATGGTCGCCACCAGCGCCACCCGCGACGCCGACAACCGCCAGGTGTTCATCGACGGCGTCCGCGAGATCCTGGGCGTGGAGCCCGAGGTGGTCACCGGCCTGGACGAGGCGGAGCTGTCCTTCGTGGGCGCCACGGCCGAGTTCGAGGCCGGCGCGGACGAGGACGGGGAGGACCAGCTGTCCCCGCCGTTCCTGGTGGTGGACGTCGGCGGCGGCTCCACCGAGTTCGTCCTGGGCGGCGACCCGGACGGGGGAGAGGGCGGCGAACTGGTCCGTGCGTCCTTGTCGGTGGACATCGGCTGTGTGCGCATGGCCGAGCGCCACCTGCGCAGCGACCCTCCCACGGCGGAGGAGGTCGAGGCGGCGACCGCGGACATCGAGGCCGCGCTGGACGAGGTCGAGCGCGCGGTCCCGCTGCGCGAGGCCGGTTCGGTCGTGTGTGTCGCGGGCACCGCGACCACCGTCGCCGGGATCGCCCTGGACCTGCCCGAGTACGACTCCGAGCGCATCCACCACACCCGTGTGGGGGCCGCCGACCTGGACCGCATCACCGGGGACCTGCTCAAGTCGACCTCGGCTGAGCGGTCGCGGATCGGTGTCATGCACCCCGGCCGGGTGGACGTCATCGGCGCCGGCGCGCTGGTGCTGTCCCGGATGCTCGCCCGCACGGGGGCGGGCTCCTTCACGGCGAGCGAGCACGACATCCTCGACGGCGTGGCCTGGAGTCTTGTCTAGGAGGCAGTGCCTTTTCGGGGCTGAGCGGCACCCTCGCCGGACGCCTGCTGCACGGAGCCCCTCCTTGCCCGGGCACCGGCGGATGAGCAGGAGGAGCCACTGAGCGGGGCCCTCCGAGGGCCGCGCCAGGGGTTTGCCAGGTGAGACGCATCACCTCGCCAGGGCCTTGTGAATGCTTTCACAACCCCTGTGACCTGCGGAAACGCAAGTCAAGTGGGTCAAGAAGTGGTGGGAAGGTGAGCTGGTGTGAACCTTCTCTGTCGGGAGATGCTTGTGAAAGAATGCACAAGCACCCACCGAAAAGGGTCGAAGTACCCGCTCCGGCCCGGGCGGCACCCCACCGCGACCGCGGCGCGGGCGACCGAAGACCGTGACAACCTCGCGGCCCCTGGGAAAAGGGGCGCCACACTCAAGGAACCGTTAGGGCGGATATGCGATGACCGAGAGCAGGAACTACCGGCTGGTACACGGCGGAGGGGACGAGGCGGAGATCCCGCACATCCTCATCGTCGGCGGCGGTTACCTCGGGATGTACACCGCGAGGCGGCTGGAGAAGAAGCTTGGGGCCGGTGAGGCGCGGATCACCGTCATCGACCCGAATTCCTACATGACCTACCAGCCCTTCCTGCCCGAGACCGCGGCCGGCAACATCTCGCCCCGCCACGTCGTCGTCCCGCTGCGCAAGGTCTTCAAGAGGGCTCGGGTCCTGGGCGGCCGAGTCGTGCGTATCGACCACGCCGACCACACGGTCCGCTACGAGCCCAACGCGGGCGAGCCCGAGACCATCGCCTACGACTACCTGGTCATGTCCGCCGGCGCCGTCTCGCGCACCCTGCCCATTCCCGGCCTGGCCGAGTGCGGCATCGGTATCAAGACCGTGGAGGAGGCCGCCTACCTGCGCAACCACGTTCTCAACCAGCTCGCCATCGCCGACTCCACCGACGACGAGGCCACCCGCAGGAAGGCGCTGAACTTCGTCTTCGTCGGCGGCGGCTTCGCCGGTGCCGAGGCCATCGCCGAGCTGGAGGACATGGTCCGCGACGCGGTGCGCCACCACCACTCCATCAGCCTGGAGGACGTGCAGTTCTACCTCATCGAGGCGGCTGATAAGATCCTGCCCGAGGTCGGCCCCGATGTCGGGACGAAGGCCCTCAACCAGCTGCGCCGCCGCGGCATCGACGTCCGGCTCAAGACCTTCCTGGAGTCGGCGGTCGACCAGCGCGTCAAGCTCAGTGACGGCGCCGAGTTCGACGCGGGAACGCTGGTGTGGACCGCTGGCGTCAAGCCCAGCCCGGTGGTGGCCGCCAGCGACCTGCCGCTTGGTCCCAAGGGCCACCTGGACACCAGCGAGTACCTCACCGTCAACGGTGCCGAGAACGTCTTCGCGGGTGGCGACAACGCCCAGGTGCCCGACGGCAACGGCGGCTTCTACCCGCCCAACGCCCAGAACGCGGTCCGCCAGGCCCCGGTGCTCGCCGACAACGTGATCGCCACCCTGCGCGGCGCCAAGCTCACGGCCTACCGTCACAAGAACCTGGGCGCGGTCGCCGGGCTCGGCCTGCACAAGGGCGCCGCCCAGCTGTTCGGCAAGATCAAGCTGAACGGCCGCCTGGCCTGGTACGCGCACCGGTCCTACCACCTGTTCGCGGTCCCGACCTTCAACCGCAAGATGCGCGTGCTCTCGGACTGGACGCTCGCCTTCGTCCTGCGCCGCGACTTCGCCGCGCTCCCGGAGATGGCCGAGCCCCGCCAGGCCTTCGAGGAGGCCAGCCATCCGCAGGTCGAGGACGGCCGCCTGCGACGGGTCAGCTGATCAGGCCCGGCCCCGCGCCACGCCCACCGGTGCGGCTGCCCGGACATGAGCACGAGAAGACCGGCTTCCTCCGCGAAGCCGGTCTTTTCGTGTCCCAATCCGGCCAACTTGAATCAAAGTGGGCAATCAACCCGCCCGGTATGATGGGCACGCCCTCGTAGCCCAATGGAAGAGGCAGGCCCCCTAAAAGGGTCACAAGTGTCGGTTCGAGTCCGACCGGGGGTACCAGTACCTGTTTCGCGGCCTCGTCCCCGTATCGCGTCGTCCTCCGCCGTCCCGACGGGCGGTGGGAACGGTTGAACGGGGGCGGGCGCCCACGGGGCTCCCGTGCCGCGGGCGCCCGAACACGGACCGAAGCGGAGCGGAGGCCCCGGAGGACACGGCCCCGGGTTCAGCGCTCGTGGCCCTGCTGCTCCATCAGCAGTTGCAGCTGGGTGAACAGGCGCTCGCCCGGGTCGCCCAGGTCGATCCCGCTCACGGTCGCCGCCCTGCGTACCCGGTACCGCAGTGTGTTCGGGTGGATGTGCAGCCGCTCGGCCGCCGACCGCGCGTCCCCGAACGCCTCCAGGTAGGCCAGCAGTGAATGGACCAGGTCGGCGCCACCGGCACGGTCGTACTCGATCAGCCGGCTCACCCTCGGATCGCGCAGCGAGGGGTCCTCCCGCAGCCGCGCCAGGGTCTCGCTGATCAACACCCGTGAGCGCACGTCGGAGATGGTCGCCACCTCCCAGTCCACGCCCCGGTGCAGGTCGCGGCTCATCGCGTCCAGCACCCGGTCCGCTTCCGCCCGCGAGTCCGGCACGTCGCCCAGCCGCTCCACCAGCGATCCCACCGCCGCCTGCACCTCCAGGCCCAGCGCCGCGCGTGCGGCCGCCACCGTCTTACGGGTCAGCGCCAGCACCGACTGCTCCACTCCGCGCCACCCCTCCCGGCCGCGGGCCAGGTCCGGCAGCAGTACGTACACCCGGCCGCCCAGCTCGGTCACCAGGGCGCTGCGCCGGTAGGCCGCGGTGTGCACCGATACCAGGTCGACTATCTGGCGGCGTCGCAGCTCGCGTTCGGGTCGGTCGGGGCGTCCGCTCCGCTCCTCGCCAGCCCCCTCCGCGCCCTCGGCCATCGCGAACGCCACCACCAGGGCGCCCCGGTCGGCGTGCACCTCCACCGTGTCGGCCAGGGCGCTGGCGTCGATGCGCCCCTCCAACAGGCTCGACAGCAGGTCCTCGCGCAACCGCAGTCCCGCGTTGGCCTGCGTGCGCTGCCGGATCATCTGTAGCGCGGTGGTGCGCGCCGCGCCCAGCAGTGCCTCCTCGGCGTGCTCGGCCAGTGGACGCGAGCCCTCCTGTACCCAGATCGCGCCCAGCGGCTGGCGTCCGGCGTGGATGCCCACGGCCAACCGGCGCCGGATGCCCAGCTCGGGGTGCTCGTCCACGCGCACCACCTCCTCGCCGGCGCGCAGCTTGGCGAACACCCCCCATTCGCGCAGCAGCGCCAGGTACGACTCCGGGCCACGCCGCCCCAGTACCGACAGCCGCCGCAGTTCGTCCACCTCCGCGCCGCTGGAGTAGGCCAGCACCCGGCTCGCGGCATCCTCGATGCTCACCAGGCCCCCGGTGAGCTGGGAGATCGTCTGCGCCATGGAGAACAGGTCGCCGCTGGCCTCGCTCAGGTCCTCGGAGGCCGTCAGCCGGGCGTTGTCCACGATGGACTGGCACACCGACTGCAACTGGTCCCAGCGCACCTCGGGGCGGACCGACAACAGCGCGATCCCCACCTCCTGGGCCTCGGTGCGCAGTGCCCGCGACTCGTCGGCGGCGCCGGGCCGGGGCCGGTTCGCCCTCGTCCCGGCGGGTGGCGGAAGCACCTCCTCCTGGGAGGCGTGCCCGCTGGCCTTGACCGCGACCGCCGTGGCGCCCTGCCCGGCCAGCGCCCGGAGCAGTCGCCGTGCCGAGGCGCCCCGCGCCCCGATCAGCAGCACCAGGTCGCCCTCGCGCACCTCCGTGCGGTCCTCCGGATCGAGGATGACGACGTTGTCCACCTGAACATCGAGCCCGCCCGGTGCGGCGGCCACGTCCACGACGGGATCGCCGAGCGCCAGGAGCAGTCTGCGCAGGGGGATGCCCGTCGGTTCCTCGGCGGGTGGGCCGCTCTGACCAGGAGGGACGCCGGTTTCCGGTTCGGACTCGTGTGAGTCGTCGTCAGCGGTGGGAAACGGACCGGGTGATGGGGCGTCATTACTCATATGTGTCCCATTTTGTCCTAGTGAACAAATAAGGCGGGCAAAGAGTGGTCTGACCCACAAGGTTCGCACGCCCCTGTTCTGAGAGCGTTGAATCAGCCAAACCCTGCTTGTTTCAGGGACATTCTTCACCGGGGAGGTGCCCATGGACGCCGTGACCAACGTCCCTCTGCCGCAGAACGAGCCCGTTCTGTCCTACGCGCCCGGCAGCGCCGAGCGCGAGGAGCTCGTGGCCAAGCTGGAGGAGCTCGGCAGCCGGAGCATCGACCTGCCGATGCGTATCAACGGCGAGAGCCGCATGGGCGGCGGCGATCCCATCGACGCCGTGCAGCCGCACCGCCACTCCGCCGTCTTGGGCACTATGCGCAACGCCACCCACGACGACGCCCGCGACGCCGTCGCCGCGGCCAAGGCCGCCGCTCCCGCTTGGCGCGCGATGTCCTTCGACGACCGCGCCGCCATCATCCTGCGCGCCGCCGAGCTGCTCTCCGGCCCCTGGCGTTCCACCATCAACGCCGCCACCATGCTCGGTCAGTCCAAGACCATTCAGCAGGCGGAGATCGACTCGGCCTGTGAGCTGATCGACTTCTGGCGCTTCAACGTCTCCTACGCCCGCGGGCTCATCGCCCAGCAGCCGCTGAGCGTCAAGGGCGTGTGGAACCGCATGGAGCAGCGCCCGTTGGAGGGGTTCGTCTACGCGATCACTCCCTTCAACTTCACCGCCATCGCGGGCAACCTGCCCACCGCCCCGGCCCTGATGGGCAACGTGGTCGTGTGGAAACCCTCTCCGACGCAGCAGTTCGCCGCCGAACTGACCATGCGCCTGCTGGAGGAGGCGGGCATGCCCCCCGGCGTCATCAACATGGTGACCGGTGACGGCCTGGCCGTCTCCGACGTCGCGCTCAACGACCCCGACCTGGCCGGCGTGCACTTCACCGGTTCCACCGGGACCTTCCAGCACCTGTGGAAGAGCGTCGGGGAGAACATCTCCAACTACCGCGCCTACCCGCGCATCGTTGGCGAGACCGGTGGCAAGGACTTCATCGTCGCCCACTCCTCGGCCGACCCCGAGGTCCTGCGCACCGCGATCGTGCGTGGCGCCTTCGAGTACCAGGGCCAGAAGTGCTCGGCCGTCTCGCGCGCCTTCGTCGCCCGCTCGGTGTGGGAGCAGGTCCGCGACGGCCTCGTCGCCGAGACCGAGGCCCTGCCCATGGGCGACGTCACCGACCTGTCCAACTTCATCGGCGCCGTCATCGACCGCCGCGCCTTCGACAAGCTGGACAAGGTCCTGAAGGACGCCAAGACCGACCCGACCCTGACCGTCCTGGCGGGCGGCACCGCCGACGACTCCGTCGGCTACTTCGTGCGCCCGACCGTCATCGAGGGCTCGGACCCCTCCCACGAGGTGTTCAGCACCGAGTACTTCGGTCCGGTCGTCGCCGTCCACGTCTACGAGGACGAGAAGTTCGACGAGATCCTCAAGGTCGTCGACGAGGGCTCCGCCTACGCCCTGACCGGTGCCATCCTGGCCAACGACCGCGCCGCGGTCGCCAAGGCCACCGAGGCGCTGCGCTTCACCGCGGGCAACTTCTACATCAACGACCGGCCGACCGGCTCGATCGTGGGCCAGCAGCCCTTCGGTGGCGCGCGCGCCTCCGGCACCAACGACAAGGCGGGTTCGGCCCAGAACCTGTCCCGCTGGGCCAGCCCGCGCGCCATCAAGGAGACGTTCGTCGCGCCGACGGTCTCCTCCTACCCCCACCAGGGGTAAGGCGTGTTCCGTGGGCACCGCCCGCCGAACGCGTCCTGACAGCGGTTCCGCGTCCCCTCCCGTCCTGAGGGGGCGCGGACCGCGCCCCCTCAGGAATCCACCGGTGCGGTCGAGACATCCCCGTCCGCTCCCCGCCCGCGCCAGCCGATCGGCTCGCGCACGTCTTCTTCGAGGTCACCATGCTTCGTAAGCCCCTGTTGCTCGCCGCCAGGTCCGCGACCTGCCGCAAGATCGTCGAGCGCACTCCCGTCACCCGGGCCATGGTCAAACGGTTCGTCGCGGGCTCCTCCCTGGAGGAAGCGCTTCCCGCGGTCGGGAACCTGACCCGGGACCGCTACGCCACCCTGGACTTCCTGGGTGAGGACACCACCGACGCGGCCCAGGCCACGGCCACGGTGACCGCCTACCAGGACCTGCTGGCCGCTCTGGGCGAAGCCGGCCTGGGCGATCGCGCCGAGGTGTCGGTCAAGCTCTCGGCCGTGGGGCAGTTCCTGGACAGGGACGGCGAGAAGATCGCCCTGGAGAACGCCCGCCAGATCGCCGAAGCCGCCAAGGCGGTCGGCACCACGGTGACCCTGGACATGGAGGACCACACCACCATCGACTCCACGCTGGGCATCCTGCGCGAGCTGCGCCAGGACTTCCCGTTCGTGGGAGCGGTGCTCCAGGCCTACCTGCACCGCACCGAGGCCGACTGCCGCGACCTGAGCGGTGCCGGTTCGCGCGTGCGTCTGTGCAAGGGCGCCTACGACGAGCCCGAGTCGGTGGCCTTCCGCGACAAGGCCGAGGTGGACAAGGCGTACGTGCGCGCGCTGCGGGTGCTCATGGAGGGCGAGGGCTACCCGATGGTGGCCTCGCACGACCCGCGTATGGTCGCCATCGCCGGCGAGCTGGCCGCGGCCAACGGCCGCGGCGCGGACGACTACGAGTACCAGATGCTCTACGGCATCCGCGACGCCGAGCAGGTCCGCCTCGCGGCCGAGGGCAAGCGCATGCGCGTCTACGTCCCCTACGGCACCGAGTGGTACGGGTACTACATGCGTCGCCTGGCCGAGCGTCCGGCGAACATGCTGTTCTTCGCCCGCTCGCTGATCACGCGCAACTAGGTGGCGCCCCTTCGGGGCAGTACCTTTTTGGGGCTCCGTTCCGCTGTGCCCGCCCGGTCGCGTTTTCGCTGGACCCGCCACCCGCCGTTGCGGGGAAGCCGTTTCCCAACAGTGACCATGTCCGCGGAACCCGCGACGGGGCCCGTGCGTTACTTTGTGGGCAGTGAACCACGCTTTGAAAGGGCCTTGACGAGACATGCGGATGCGGAGTTCCAACCCCGTTCTCAAGCGGGCGCTCCAGCAGGCCGGACCGACTGGGTACCCCCAGCAGGGTTACGGCCAGCCGGGCTACGGTCAGCAGGGCTACGGCCAGCAGGGTTACGGACAGCCGTACCCGCAGCAGGGTTACGGCCAGCCCCACCCCCAGCAGGGTTACCCCGGCGGCCCGGTGCAGAGCGCCGGCGACCAGCCGATGACCATCGACGACGTGGTCGTGCGCACCGGTATGACGATCGGTGTCGTCGCGGTTTTCGGCGTCATCAACTACTTCCTGTTCGGCGCGGCCCCGGGCCTCGCGCTGGCACTCACCTTCGTGGGCGCGATCGGCGGCCTGATCCTGGGCCTGGTGATCGCCTTCAAGTCGATCACCAACCCCGCGGCCATCCTGACCTACGGGGCCCTGGAGGGCCTGCTCGTAGGCGGCCTGTCCGCCCTCCTCGCCTTCACGCTGGAGAGCAGCACCGGTGAGGCCGGTGCTGGCGGCACGCTGGTCACCCAGGCGGTGATCGGTACCGTCGCGGTGTTCGGCGTGATGCTCGCCCTGTACAAGTTCCGCATCATCAAGGTGACCGACGGCTTCGTCAAGGCCGTCACGTACGCGGTGATGGGCGCCGCCGCCCTGATGCTGGTCAACTTCGTCCTGAGCTTCTTCATGTCGGGCGGCCTCGGCATCCGTGAGCCCAGCCCGCTGGGCCTGCTCGTGGGCATCGTGTTCGTCGTCCTGGCCGCCCTGACCCTGGCCGTGGAGTTCCGCGGTATCGAGGAGGGCCTCAACGCCGGGATCCCGAACAGGTTCGCCTGGCAGTTCGCCTTCGGTCTGACCGTCTCGCTGGTCTGGCTCTACATCGAGATCCTGCGCCTGCTCTGGATCATCAAGACGATGTTCGCCGAGTAGCTCCGGCCGCGGGGGACGGCCGCGGCCGAGAGCCGCGCCGCCCCGTACGAAGGGGGCCACCGCCCGGATCCTGCCGGGAGGCGGCCCCCTTCGTCATGCCGTGTGCGGCCGCGCCGTTGACGGAGTCAGGCCCCTCCGTGACGCGGAGCGGGAAGGGAGCGGTCCCTGCGGCGGCGGTCGTACTCCGTCACGAGGGCCTGCGCGTACCACTGGGGCAACTCGTACTCGTCGGCGAGCCAGTTCGACCGGTCCTGGCAGCGGATCAGGCCCGGTCCATTGTCGAGGGCGTCGAACCACTCGTGGAGTCCTCGGCCGGTGACGACCGGGATGCGTTCGATGAGCTTGGCGTGGACCTCCGGCGAGCGGGTTACCGACATAGGCACCTCCGGCAGTGCATTGGCGTGTGGCGCTTACCTGCGACACTGCATCAGGATCACGTTTTGGACAAGCCCTGGTCACCAGCTTTTACCTTGGTGGTGCGGGAACGTTTGCCTGGGGATGTTCCGTAGCCGAACACGGGTGCGCGTCCGGGAAGGCCGCACACGTTCCGGCAGCGCCTGGTGCACCTGCTAGCCAGGAGGCAAAAGTGCTCGAAACGTGCACGTCAGGGCCGGAGGAGCCGACCGCGCCGAAGAGGGCCCGAACACGGTGAAGGACCCGGAGGTGCTCCGGGTCCTTCACCGCTCAAGGCCCTGACGCGAGGATGTTCCCGTCGGAGGAGGCGCTCCTGACGGGCGCTCCTCCTAGTTCAGGCGCTCGAAGACGGCCGCCATGCCCTGGCCGCCGCCGACGCACATGGTCTCCAGGCCGAACGTCTTGTCGTGGGTGCGCAGGCCGTTGAGCAGAGTGCCGGTGATGCGGGCACCGGTACTGCCGAAGGGGTGGCCGAGCGCGATGGCGCCGCCGTTGACGTTGAGCTGGCTGTCGATGTCGATGCCGAGCTGGTCGGCGGAGGGCAGCACCTGCGCGGCGAAGGCCTCGTTGATCTCGACCAGGTCGATGTCGCCGATCGCCATGTTGGCGCGGGCCAGCGCCTGCTTGGACGCCCCCACCGGGCCCAGACCCATGATCTCCGGGCTCAGGCCGGTCACGCCGGTGGACACGATGCGGGCCAGCGGGGTGATGCCCAACTGGGCGGCCTTGGTGTCGCTCATGATGACCAGGGCCGAGGCGCCGTCGTTGAGCGGGCAGGCGTTCCCCGCCGTGATGGTGCCGTCGGGACGGAACACCGGCTTGAGCCCGGAGACCTTCTCGTAGGTGGTGCCGCGGCGGATACCGTCGTCGGTGCTGACCACGGTGCCGTCGGGCAGGGTCACCGGGGTGATCTCGCGCTCCCAGAAACCGTTGTCCAGGGACTTCTCGGCCAGGTTCTGCGAGCGCACCGCGAACTCGTCCTGGCGCTGGCGGGAGAGGCCGGTGGTTTGGACGACGTTCTCGGCGGTCTGGCCCATCGCGATGTAGGGGTCGGGAAGGCTGCCGCTCTCGCGCGGGTCGGTCCAGGCCTCGGCGCCGCCCTCGGCGCGCTTGGCGGTGCGGTCCTTGGCCTCGTCGAAGAGCGGGTTCTCGTTCTTGCCGTCGTCGCTGCTGCCGTTGACGAACCGGCTGACGGTTTCCACCCCGGCGGAGACGAACACGTCGCCCTCGCCCGCCTTGATGGCGTGGTAGGCCATCCGGGTGGTCTGGAGGGAGGAGGAGCAGTAGCGGGTGACCGTGGTACCGGGAACGGTGTCCAGGCCCATCTGCACGGCCACGATGCGGGCCATGTTGAAGCCCTGCTCACCACCGGGAAGACCGCAGCCGAGCATCAGGTCGTCGATGTTCCTGGGGTCCAGTTCGGGGACCTTGGACAGGGCGGATCGGACGATCTGGGTGGTTAGGTCGTCCGGCCGGATGTCCTTGAGCGAGCCCTTGAAGGCGCGGCCGATCGGGGAGCGGGCGGTTGCGACGATGACTGCTTCGGGCATGACTGCGTCCCTAATGGTTGAGGTACTGCGTGTGGAGCTGGGAGCCGTGCGGTGGTCGGCGCGCCGCTGGCCTCCAGCATCGCTTGTTACCGACCAGTAAACCCGTCCGGTGTCCTCGCGCGCCACCCGGGGTCGCCGTTCATCCGTCCCGTCCGGAGCGGTCGGTGGCCTCGGCCGCGCCTGCCTCGGCCGTCTCCTCCGGGCGGCCGTGGCCTCCTCCGAGTCGGAACGGGCTCCGCACGAGCGCGGCCCAACGTCCACGCCTGCCCTGAGTGTGCCCGCTGACGTGCGTTCCCGCACGGGAGACCTCCGTGCCGGGGGTCTCGGCGGCGACCACGGCCGCGCGGTCCACCGGCAGGATGCCGCTGGTACGACCGGTCCCTTCCAGCTCCGGGAGCAGGCCCAGCGAGGCACAGGCCGAGGGCAGCACGGCGAAGGCGGCCTGCGAGTACCCGAGAGCTGACGGATGAAATCGGTCAGGCCCAAACATAGATACTGGGTCTGACTGAAAATCGTCGGACAGTAGGTCGCTCATCGAGATCGTGCGTCCGCCGACCTCGGTGACCGCGATGGTCTGGGCGGCGGCGAGCTGGCGGGAGGCGCGGCGGGCCATTGATCGCAGCGGCCAGCCGATGGGGCGGACGGTGCCCAGGTCGGGGCAGGTGGCCACGACCACGGCCGTGCCGTGGTCGACCAGCTGGCGCACGGTGTCGCGCAGCTGGGCGACGGCCTCGTTGGGGCGTACGCGGCGGATGACGTCGTTGGCGCCGATGAAGATCACCGCCAGGTCGTAGCGTGTGCCCTCCTCCAGCGCACGGGAGCGCTCGACCTGGGCGGCCAGGTTGGCGGAGGTCGCTCCGGGAGAGGCGGTGCAGCGCAGGCGGACCGGTCTCTCCGCGGCGGCCGCGAGGCCCTCCGCCAGGAGGACGCTCGGGGTCTCGGTGGCCCGCTCGACCGCGAAGCCGGCGGCGGTGGAGTCGCCCATCATCAGCATGCGGATCGGCGGGCCCTCGGCGATGCCGTAGACGCCGTTCACCACGGGCCGGTCCCACCGGATGGAGCCGACCGCGCGCCGGGCCAGCCTCGCCTGGAGGTAGAGCAGCGCGATGGTGCCGCCGCCCACGAGCGTGAGTCCGCCCCCGCCGAACGCGGTGGCGGCGGCGATCCGCCGTGCGCGTGCGGCTCGCAGCATCGGATACTCCCGAGGCCTTGGACCCGACTGCCCTGGGACGGGTCGGATAAGAGCGAGGTTACCGGTGGGCAATCCCGGAATCACGTACCTGCGCGGCACACAATCCGCGCCCCCGGGTGAGGAACTCCGTGCCTTTCGGGTAGAGGCGGGGCGCCCCTCACCAGGCGGCTCGTGCCCTCTCCGGGGCGGCGCCGGGGCGAACGCCACCGCGTCCCGACGTTCGCAGAACCTGCTGGTGGAGAGCATTAGAGTCGGGTTGAGAGGGGCCAGACCGGCCCAGTGCCCCGGACTTTCCGCCGGGGCGAGGAAACGGCGGGCCGAAACCCGGTCGCCACGATGCTGAGGGAGCACAAGTGCGGGTATACGACTCACTGATCGACCTGGTCGGGGACACTCCGCTCGTCCGCTTGAACAAGGTCACCCAGGTTCTCGGCCCGAACGCTCCCACCGTTCTCGCCAAGGTCGAGTACTTCAACCCGGGCGGCTCGGTCAAGGACCGCATCGCGCTGCGCATGGTCGAGGCCGCGGAGAAGAGCGGTGAGCTCAAGCCGGGCGGCACCATCGTCGAGCCCACCTCCGGAAACACCGGCATCGGTCTGGCCATCGTCGCCCAGGAGAAGGGCTACCGCTGCGTCTTCGTCTGCCCGGACAAGGTGGGCCCGGACAAGCTCTCGGTCCTGCGCGCCTACGGTGCCGAGGTCGTCGTCTGCCCGACCACCGTCGCCCCCGACCACCCCGAGTCCTACTACTCCGTCTCCGACCGGTTGGCCGAGGAGCTCCCCGGCGCCTGGAAGCCCAACCAGTACGAGAACATGAACAACCCGGAGTCGCACTACCACGCCACCGGCCCCGAGATCTGGGACCAGACCGAGGGCCGCATCACCCACTTCGTGACGGGCATCGGCACGGGCGGCACCATCAGCGGCACCGGCCGCTACCTCAAGGAGGCCTCCGACGGGGCCGTGCGGGTCATCGGCGCCGACCCCGAGGGTTCGGTCTACTCCGGCGGCTCGGGCCGCCCCTACCTGGTCGAGGGCGTGGGCGAGGACATCTGGCCCGGTACCTACGACACCTCCGTGTGCGACGACATCGTGGCCGTCAGCGACAAGGACTCCTTCCTCATGACCCGCCGCCTGGCCCGGGAGGAGGCCCTGCTGGTCGGCGGCTCCTGCGGCCTGGCCGTCGAGGCCGCCCTGCGGGTGGCCAAGGACGCCGGGCCCGACGACGTCATCGTCGTCCTGCTGCCCGACGGCGGCCGCGGCTACCTCGGCAAGATCTTCAACGACGAGTGGATGTCCGACTACGGTTTCCTGTCCGCGCAGACCGAGGAGGCCACCGCGGGTATGGTGCTGGCCGCCAAGGGCGGGGAGATGCCCGACTTCGTGCACACCCATCCGCATGAGACCGTCGGCACCGCGGTGGCCATCATGCGCGAGTACGGCGTCTCCCAGGTGCCGGTGATGAAGGAGGAGCCCCCGGTCATGGCGGCCGAGGTGGTCGGCTCCATCGCCGAGCGCAACCTGCTCGACGCCCTCTTCGACGGCCGCGCCGAGCTGGACGACCTGGTGGAGACCCACATGGGCGAGCCGCTGGCCACCGTGGGCACCGGGACACCGGTGGGCGACTGCGTGCGCCTGCTGCGCGGCTCCGGCGCGCTGGTGGTGCTGCGCGACGGCAAGCCGGTGGGGATTCTCACCCGCCAGGACCTGCTGGCCCACCTGTCCGGCTGAGGCCGGGCCCGCTCGGAACCCTGCGACGGGGCCCGGATCGCGCTCAAACCGAGCGTGGTTCGGGCCCCGCTGCGTGCTGCCCAGACATGTCATCGCATACTCGGACACTGCTAATGTTCGCGACAGTTACTGGTAGGTAATAAATGGGAGCACGCGTGTCGCGGCTGTTGTCCTGGATCATCCGCTCCGTCTGGTCGTACGCCCGAACCAAGGCCGAAATCCGTGCCGGCTCCAAGGCGGCCCGCAGGTTCGCGCGCTTCGGTACGGGTTCCGCGATCGCCTTCCCCACGGCCACCCTCTACGGCGAACCCTGGATCGAGATCGGCGTGCACACCGTCCTGGGCGGGGACATGACCCTCGCCGCAGGGATGGGGCCCGGCTACGACCTCGGCCCGGACACGGTCGTGCGGATCGGCTCCGGCTGCGCGATCGGGCGCGGTTCGCACATCGTCGCCCACAGGTCCGTCGACATCGGCGACCACGTGTACACCGGCCCCTACGTCTACATCACCGACCAGAACCACGCCTACGCCAACACCGAGGTCCCCGTCGGATTCCAGTGGCCGGTGGACGACCCGGTCAGCATCGGCGGCGGCAGCTGGATCGGCGCGAACGCGGTGATCCTGCCCGGAGTGCACCTGGGCCGCAACTCGGTCGTGGCGGCGGGCACCGTGGTGAGGCCCGGGACCTACTCCGACCACGCGGTCATCGCGGGCGTGCCCGGCAAGGTCGTGCGCACATACGACCCCGAACTGGGGTGGGAGCCGCCGCTGCGTGAGACCGGGACCCCCACGCGGGTGCCCACACCGGTCACCGGCCCGCCCCCGGATGCGCCCGCCGAGCCGCCCCGGCCCGGTTCGGCCACCCACTTCCCGCCCGCCTAGGGCCCGTGTGGCGAACACCCGCCCGGCTGCCGGCGGCCGGCTCCGGTCCCCGGCTCGTGGACGGCCTCCGGGAGTGCTCGTCCCCACGGTGTGCCTGCTTGCGGAAAGCGGGGTCTCCGAGGGCAGCGGGCACTATTGTGGGCCCATGAAGTTCGACGGGTTTGAAACGCTGGCCATCCACGCGGGGCAGGAGCCGGACGCCGGTACCGGCTCCGTGGTGGTGCCGATCTACCAGACCAGCACCTACGCCCAGGACGGCGTGGGCGGTCTGCGCCAGGGGTATGAGTACTCGCGCACCGGCAATCCCACGCGCGCGGCCCTGGAGGAGTGCCTGGCCGCCCTGGAGTCCGGGGTGCGCGGCCTGGCGTTCGCCTCCGGGATGGCCGCCGAGGACACCCTGCTGCGCACGGTCCTGTCGCCCGGCGACCACATCATCATCCCCGGCGACGCCTACGGCGGTACCTTCCGCCTGATCTCCAAGGTGCTCGAGCGCTGGGGCGTGCGGTGGGACGCCGTCGACCAGACCGATCCCGAGGCGGTGCGCGCGGCCGTCCGCTCCAACACCAAGGTGGTGTGGACCGAGACCCCCACCAACCCCCTGCTCAACATCATCGACATCGAGGCCGTCGCGCAGATCGCGCACGACGCCGGTGCCCTGCACGTGGTCGACAACACGTTCGTCTCGCCCTACTTGCAGCAGCCGCTGACCCTGGGCGCGGACGTGATCGTGCACTCCACCACCAAGTACCTGGGCGGGCACTCCGACGTGGTCGGGGGCGCGCTGGTGGTCTCCGACGCCGAACTGGGCGAGCGGCTGGCCTTCCACCAGAACACCATGGGCGCCGTCCCGGGCCCGTTCGACTCCTGGCTGACCCTGCGTGGCGTGAAGACCCTGGGTGTGCGCATGGACCGCCACAGCGCCAACGCGGAGCGGATCGTGGCCGAGCTGGAGGACCACCCGGCGGTGCGGCGGGTGTTCTACCCCGGTCTGGAGAGCCACCCGGGGCACAAGACCGCCGAACGGCAGATGAAGACCTTCGGCGGGATGGTCTCCTTCGCGCTGCGCGACGGGGAGAAGGCGGCGCTGGCCCTGTGCGAGCGGACCAGGATCTTCACCCTCGGCGAGTCCCTGGGAGGGGTGGAGTCCCTGATCGAGCACCCCGGGCGGATGACGCACGCGTCCACCGCGGGTTCCGCGCTGGAGGTCCCGGCCGACCTGGTGCGGATCTCCGTGGGTATCGAGTCCGCTGACGACCTGGTGGCCGACCTGTTGCAGGCCCTGGAGGACTAGAGCCCGTCCACGGGGAAGCTCCGGGTTGTCGGCGATGCGCCCAGCCCCGTGCCGCACGGGTTCCCCGGCTTCGTCGCCGGGCCCGCCGCGGCCTGTCCTCGATACCACTCATCCTGTACGGCGCCGTGCTCCGCGGCGCCGTTTCCCGGTTCAGACCGCGGTGGGCGCGCGGTCCTGGGGAGGGGTGGTGGGGCGCTCTTCGCTGGGGAAGCGCAGTCCCACCACGAGGCTTCCGGTGCGGGAGAGGACGGTGCTCTCCTCGTCGTCGCGCAGCGAGCGGTAGGAGCCTCGGCTGTCCTGGCGGCGGATGCCGATGGAGACGGCGAGGAAGAACCCCGCGGCCAGACCCAGCAGTACGACTCCGACGAGCGCGATGAGGATGGGGATCATTCTGTTCTCCTTGGGGGAAGTTCCTATCTGCGTTCCGCGTGCCCTCCAGCTGAGCGAGGGGACGTTGGATGGGGTCTCACCTGGTGCTGTTTCCAATCGATGTGGTGCGCGGGGGCTTGGGCACCTGGGTCGCGGGGGCGGGGGCTTCGACGCTCATCCTCCGGAACGTCCTTCCGGCGGCGGTGTCGTGTACTGAGGGTTGCCTTCCTCTAAGATGGGATCATGCTAACTGGATGGACTTGTTCGTCTGGTGTACCGATCATCTTGTTGGTACAAGCTAGGTTGTTGGTCTAGTACCCCAGCGAGGACTGATGTATGCGGGCGGAAAGCAGATACCGACAGATTGCTCGGACCCTGAGGCGTGAGATCCAGGAGGGAGCACTGCCCCGGGGCGGGCAGCTGCCCTCGGAGAAACAGCTGGAGGAGCGCTTCGACGCGTCCCGCAACACGATCAGGCTGGCCCTGGGCATGCTGCGCAACCAGGGGCTGATCATCAGTCGCCCCGGACGCGGGCACTTCGTCCAGGACGTCGTCCCCGAGACCTTCCACGCCAGCCACAGCAGAGGCGGTTCCGGGGGCCTCAACGAATCCGGCATGACGGGCCAGGTCCTGGAGGAGCTCCAACTCCTCAGCGCCACCCCCGACATCGCCAGCCGTCTGCGAGTCCCCGAGGGCGACATGACGGTCGTCCGCCGTATGTACCGGTTCTCCGGCGAGATCTCGGCGTCCATCAGCTCCGCCTACTACCCCATGGACCTCGTCGAGGGCACCCCGCTCATGCTGCCCGAGGACGTCGAGAGCGCCCTGGCGGTGCTGTCCGAGCACGGACAGCGCCAGTCCGGGTTCGTCGACGAACTGGAATCGCGCATGCCCACTCCGCAGGAGGCCGGCCAGCTGGAACTCCCGCCCGGGGTCCCGGTGCTGACCGTCCATCGGACCGACCTGTCCGAGGAGCGCCCGATCCGACTGGTGCACACCGTCTACGCGGGCCACAGCATTCGCTATCAGTACGAACACGGCAACACGAGCGCCTATCACCGGGACTGAGCACAAGCATGAGCACGTCAAGGAAGACGGTCGTCGCCGACCACCTGCGCGAGGCACTGACCAGGGGCGAGTACAAGCCGGGTGAGCGGCTGCCGGGGGAGGAGGACCTCGCCGAGCAGCTCGACGTCTCCCGCGCCACCGCGCGCATGGGAATGCGCATACTCCAGGACGAGGGGCGCATCGCCATCCGCGCCGGGCGGGGGGCCTTCGTCGCCGACCACCGGCCCATCGTCCACCTGGCCACCCCCGTCACGGGCGGCGGCGACTCCGAGCGCTTCGAGGCGGGCTACCAGCCCCACCTGCGCGAGGCCGGATACGACCAGGTCCAGGAACGGATCAAGGTCAGCCTGGACACCATGCGGCCCAAGGTGGCCAAGCGGCTGCGCCACGACGTGGAGGGCGGCGGCCCGCGCGGGGACCTGGTCGTCGTCCGCGCCTCCGACCGGTTCGTCGAGGGCGGCCTGTGGCAGGCCCAGATCACCTACTTCCCGTACGGCATCGCCAGCAACACCCCGCTCATGTCCCCCGAACGCCTGGAGGAGGGGGTGACCGCGGTCCTGCGGTCGCTGGGCCACCGGGAGGAGTGGAACTGGGACATCGTCGGCGCCCGGATGCCCTCCCGGGAGGAGGCCGACTCCTTCGGCCTGGGACCGGGCATCCCGCTGCTGGTCCAGGAGCGGGTGGTCTACGAGGGCGAGCGCCCGCTGCGGTTCACCGAGACGATCATGCCCGCCAACCGGCACCAGCTGCTCTACTCCGGCGGCGAGGCCCCCGAGGAACTGCTGGTCCTGGCCTCCGACGTCAACATCTTCGAACGCTGATCCCGGGCCGGCGCCCCTGACCGTGCACGGCTCAGCCGGGACGGTGCAGGTAGCGGTCCACCACCAGCGGCCCCAGTCCCTCGGCGTCGGCGTGTACCACCCGTACTCCGCGTCGCCGCTCCACCAGGGCCTGGAAGGCGCGCAGCCGGGGATCGTCCGCCAGCAGGAAGAAGGCCACCTCCGCGCCCTCGCGCAGTACCGCGTCCAGTTCGGCGACGGTCAGCTCCACCGTGCGCGGGGCCGGGGGCCAGGAGAACCGGGCGTCGCCGTCCTCGCCCAGGTGGGCGGTGGGCTCGCCGTCGGTGACCACGAGCACCTGCGGACGCAGGCCGCCGTGGCGCCGCAGGTGGGCGCGGGCCAGCCGCAGCGCGTGGTGCAGGTTCGTGCCCGGGACCCTGCGCCAGTCGTGGGCGACCAGCTCCCCGGGGGACAGTTCCCGGGCCCGCTCCCCGAAACCGACCAGGCGCAGCCGGTCCTCGGGGCGGCGCGTGGCCACCAGGGTGTGCAGGGCCAGCGCGGTCCGGGTGGCGGCCTCGTGCAGCGACCGGGTCACCATCGAGTGGGACAGGTCCACCAGCAGCGACACGGCGGCGGCCTCCGACGGCTCGGTCTCCACCACCCGCACGTCCTCGCCGCGCAACGCCACGTCCCGTTCGCCGGGACGTGACCGGCGCAACACGGCCTCGCGCGCGGTCGCGACCGCGTCCAGCGGCCGGTCACCGTCCTCGCCAAGGGGCAGGGAGGAACCCGTGGGCTCGCCGCCGGGCACGGTACCGCCCGGGTGGGCGCCGCCTCGGCCGCCGCGCCCGCGCCGGAGGGTCTCGACGTCGCGCAGCGCCACCTCGCCCAGACGGCGCAGCTCACGTGGGCTCAGGCCGTGGTCGGTCTCGTCCAGGCGCGACAGGGCCTGTCCGGCCTCCCTGCCCAGCAGCCGGTCCAACAGGCGTCCCAGCGCGTCGGCGTCCACCTCGCCGAGGGCGCCGCGGTCGCCGTCGGCGTACCGGGACAGGGCCCTTTCCAGGGCCTCCAGCTTCAGCCGGTCCTCCTCGGAGGCGGGCCCGAGGGCGGAGGAGGACACCAGCACCAGCAGGTCACGCGCCACGGCCACGGCCTCACCGGAGGGCGGGTCGGGTTCGGCCAGGGGATCGGGTCCGCTCATGTACGCCCGGTACCGAAACCTCACACGCCTCCGCCTTCCGTGTACATCCGCACCGACTACCTTCCCGGGTTCCGGAACCGGTAGGCCCGTCAGAAGCGGTAGACCTCCCCGTCGGGAAGCGTGTCCTTGGACAGGCGGCGCTCCAGGTACAGGCCCTCCAAGGCGAACTCCACCACCGCGGCGGCCAGTCCCGGCGCGGGCGGCCCGTCCTCGGCCTCCGGGGCCGCGCGTTCGATCATCATCGCGAGCCCCGGCACCGCGCCCACCCGTCGTAGCAGCTCCGCGGCGCCCACCAGATCGCCGGTCTCCACCGTGCCGCCACCCGAGAAGCGATCGCTGAGCGGTGACAGGTCCGCCTCACCCAGACGTTCGCGGAACGTCTCCGCCACGGCCCGGCGCAGCAGCGCGTGCAGGATCTCGGCCTCACGGCCCTCAGCGCCCACCTCGAACTCGACCTTGCCCAGCAACGGCTCCACCGCCGCGGGCAGGTCGCACACCCGCGCCACCGGGAGCTCCTCGCCCGACAGGGCCGCCCGGCGCAGCGCCGAGGCCGCCACCGTCTCGGCCGCCGCGACCGAGAAGCGCACCGACACCCCCGACCGGGCGTCCACCTTCTTGGAGGCGCGCACCAGCCGGGTGAAACGCGCCACGGCCTCCAACAGGTGCGCGGGTACCGTCGTGCCCTCGGGCAGTGCCGCCTCCTGCCGGACGAGCGCCAACTCGTCGGTCAGAGCACGCGGGTAGTGGGTGCGCACCTGCGCGCCGAAGCGGTCCTTGAGAGGGGTGACGATCCGGCCCCTGCTGGTGTAGTCCTCCGGGTTCGCGCTCGCCACCAGCAGTAGGTCCAGCGGGAGCCGCAGGTTGTGGCCGCGCACCTGGAGGTCGCGCTCCTCCAGCACGTTGAACAGCGCCACCTGGGCCCGCGCGGGCAGGTCGGGGAGCTCGTTGACGCAGAACACACCCCGGTTCGCACGCGGTACCAGGCCGTAGTGGATGGTCTCCGGATCGCTCAGCGAGAGCCCCTCCGCCAGGCGTGCCGGGTCCACGTCGCCGACCAGCTCGCCCACCCCGGTGTCGGGCGTGGCCAGCTTCTCGCCGTAGCGCTCCCCGCGGTGCCGCCACACCACAGGCAGGTCGTCGCCCTCCCGTGCCGAACGGCGCACGCATCCCGGACAGGCCGGTGCGTAGGGGTGGTCGTTGACCGGGCACCCGGCCACTGCCGGAGACCACTCGTCCAGCAGGGCCGCCAGGGTCCGGATCAGCCGGGTCTTGCCCTGGCCGCGCTCGCCCAGCAGAACGATGTCGTGCCCGGCCAGCAGGGCCCGTTCCACCTGCGGCAGCACGGTGGCGCCGAATCCGTGCACTCCGGGGAAGCGGGGCTCCCCGGCGCCCATCCGACGGAGCAGGTTCTCCCGCACCTCGGCGGCGACCGGCCGGTGGACGTGCCCGGACCCGCGCAGCGCCGCGAGCGTGCGCGGGAGGGAGGCCGGGGGCGGGGACGGGGGTGGAAGCTGGGCACTCACCCCTCGAACCTATCCATGGCCACCAGCCGTTCCGCACGCGTATCGGTGCCGGTGCCGGGGCCGGCGCCCACGCCTGCCCACCGGAAAAACCCTGATTGGCACTGTGGTGGAAGAATGGGACGTGACGGTGGAGTTCTGCGTCCGGCCGCGATGGCCGGTGAAACCGGGGGTGGCAGCTGGTGGCACGATTCGGCGATGCACTGACGACGGGGGCCGACCTCGTGAACGCGGCTGAGCGCGCCGCACTGAACGCGCTGGAACAGGTGGACGGTCCCACTGACCTGGTGTGCTTCTTCGTCTGCGGCGCCGACCCCGATGAGGTCACCCTCGCGGGTAGACGCGTCATGGAGTTGGCCGGGGACGCCGCCACCCTCGGGTGCAGTTCCACGGGGGTCATCGGCGGCGGCCGGGGCGTCGAGGGCCAGGGCTCGGTCAGCGTGTGGTGCGCCAGCCTGCCCGGCGTCGAGATCACCCCGTTCCGCCTGGACACCATCATCGAGGACGACCACCTGGCCGTCGTCGGTATGCGCGAGCCGGGACCGCGCGACCGCGCGGCCATCCTGCTCACCAACCCCTACGAGTTCCCCACCCAGGCCTTCGTCCGGGAGTCCACCGAGGCCCTCAACGGCCTGCCCCTCGTCGGCGGAATGGCCGACGGCATGCGCGGCGAGGAGTCAGTGCGGCTCTTCTGCGAGGGCGAGGTGGCCGAGAACGGCGCCGTCGGTGTCCTCGTCGGCGGCGATAACGTCCTCGGCGCGGTCGTCAGCCAGGGCTGCCGCCCCATCGGGCCGCCCATGACCGTCACCAAGGCCGAGGGCAACCTTCTCCTCGAACTCGCGGGCTCCAACGCCTACGAGAAGCTGGAGGAGCTTGTCGAGGACCTCTCCGAGGAGGACCGTGCACTCGCCGAACAGGGCATGCACGTCGGCATCGCCATGGACGAGTACGCCGAACACCACGAGCAGGGCGACTTCCTCATCCGCACCCTCGCCGGAGCCGACCCCGAGCTCGGCTCTCTCACCATCGGAGACATGGTCGAGATCGGCCAGACCGTCCGCTTCCAGGTCCACGACGCCGGTACCGCCGACGAGGACCTCGCCCGGCGCCTGGCCGACTTCGGCGCTGAGCACCAGGTCGGAGCCGGTCTGCTCTTCTCCTGCAACGGCCGCGGCTCCTCCCTCTTCTCGCACTCCGACCACGACGTCCTCGCCGTCCACCGTGTACTCGGCGTCAACGCCGTCGCCGGGTTCTTCGCCGCGGGGGAGATCGGCCCGGTCGGCGGAGTCAACCAGGTGCACGGCTTCACCGCCTGCCTGTTGGCCTTCGCCTAGACGTGGCGCCGTCCGTCCCTCAGGCGCGGATGACCACGGTCCCGGCGGCCCGGTCGTGCAGGGCACGGTTCCGCCGGTCGCTGAGGAGGGCCATGGACTCGGCCAGGGTGAAGACGTGACCCACGAACGGCAGCGACTGGGGGAGACCGAAGAACGCGGACCGGACCATCGCCTGGCCCTGGCTGAGCCTGCCGCCGTCGGCGGCGCTGACCACCTTGACCCCGACGATCATCTTGCCGAGCGTGCGGCCCCAGGTGACCAGGTACAGCCAGTCGTAGAAGAACAGCAGCAGACCCCAGCCGAACACGAACAGCAGGGCCCACAGGCCGCCCTCGGCGTCGGTGGTGTCGCTGTTGCCGGTGAGGAGCACCGTCAGCAGGGCCATGACGAGGAAGAACGCCACGGCGGCGACGACCACGAGGACGTAGTCGATGGCGCGGGCGGCCAGGCGGCGGCCGAAAGCGGCCGTCTCCGGCCCGGCGGCCGGGGCCGTGGCCTGCCCCGGCGCCATGACCGGTCCCGGGACGCCGCCCACCGGTGCTCCCTGCGCGGGCCAGCCCCAACCGGGTGCCGGCGGGGGAGTGTCCTGGCCGGGCGCGGGGCCACCGTGACCCCAGCCTCCGCTCGGGTGCGGATACGCGCCGGGGTGGGGTTCCTGGGGGTTCCAGTAGGGCGAGGGCATGGCGAGGGAGGTCCTTCGGTTCGTCGGTGAGGCGGCCTGTGGGAGCAGGCACGAGCGCTCTTTGAGACTACGACGCGGAAGGCCCCCGGAGGGATCCCTCCGGGGGCCTTCGAGCTGGAACCGGACGCACTCGCGGGGCGCACCCGCGGGCGCGCCCCGGACAGCGGACACCACCGAAAGCAGCGGGGGCGGCCAAACGCCGCCCCTACCTCGTCCGTTGAGCGCTGTGCTACATGCCGGTGTAGGGGACGGCGTCGATGATCTCGACCCCCAGGCTCTTCTTGTTCGGGAGCTCGTAGCTCACCTTCTCCCCCACACGCTTGCCGTTGATAGCGGCCCCCAGAGGCGACTTCGGAGAGTACACGTCGATCGGGGCCCCGCTCTCCTCGCGGGAGGCGAGTAGGAAGGTGACTTCGTCATCGTCCCCGTCGAACTTGACGGTGACGGTCATGCCGGGGCCGACCACGCCCTCTGTGCGGGGCGCCTCGCCGACTCGCGCGGTGCGCAGGATCTCGGTGAGCTGGAGGATGCGGGCCTCCATCTTGCCCTGTTCCTCCTTGGCGGCGTGGTAGCCGCCGTTCTCCTTGAGGTCACCCTCTTCCCGGGCCGCCTCGATCTTCTCCGCGATCTCGATGCGCCCACTCTCCGACAGGTGGTCCAGCTCGGACTTGAGCCGGTCGTACGCCTCCTGGGTGAGCCAGGTGACGTTGTCATCGCGGGTCTGGGTCACGGGAACTCCTTGTGTACTCGTAGCAAAGGCCATCAAGCGGCCAGAGCTGAACTTACGAGAATATCACCGTGCGTCGTTACACACGTGTTCTCGCGGTTCGGCGGTGCTGCCGGTCCGGACTGAAGGGGGCTCGTTGATCAGTCTTGCGAACCTTGTTCCCTGCACGAGGCCACTTCTACCGTGGCAGCCTGACGAAGCGTCTTAACGGTCGTGGTGACCGTGCGGTTCCCGGCTTCGACATCGGTGTCGTTCTGGCCCACCTCGACGAGCTTGTCGTCCAGCGCCACGATCAGGCACTCGGCGCCGTTCTTGCTGTTCACCTCGTAGACGATGGTCGCCTCGTCGGGTGTGGGTGCGGAATACGACACCACCTGGTGGTACACGCCGCCGCCCAGGCCGCTGTAGCTCATCACGGAGTAGCCCCAGCCGACCGCGCACAGCACCGCGAACACGGTGGCGATGACGAAGAAGACCGGGCCGTTGCCATGGCGCTTGCGCAGCGCGGGCGCGGTACGGTCCGGGGAATCGGCCGCTGGCTCGGCCGGGGTGTCGGCACTGTTCACGGCGTCTTCTTCCGGGGTCGGCTGCATCGGGAATCTCCGAACAAGGGGACGGTGTTGTCTAAGATATCCCCGACCTGACAGCCTCCCCACGCGGCCCGCGCGTGAGTCGTCCGAGCCGGGCAGCGGGGAGCCGGACGGCCGCGCCCCCCGCGTCCGTCACCTAACCAAGGAGAACCCTGCGGTGTCCGAGCGCCTGCGGCTTATGGCCGTTCATGCCCACCCCGATGATGAGTCCAGCAAGGGCGCGGCCACGATGGCGCGCTACGTGGAGGAGGGCGTCGACGTGCTGGTCGTCACCATGACCGGTGGCGAACGCGGTGACATCCTCAACCCCGCCATGGAGCGCCCCGATATTCGCGAGAACATGACCCAGGTCCGTCGTGAGGAGATGAACCGGGCAAGGGAGATCCTCGGTGTCCGGCAGGAGTTCGCCGGCTTCGTCGACTCCGGCCTGCCCGAGGGCGACCCGCTGCCGCCCCTGCCTGAGGGCAGCTTCGCCACCCTCCCGGTCGAGGAGGGCGCCGCACCCCTGGTGGCGTCCATCCGTGAGTTCCGACCCCACGTCGTCCTCACCTACGACGAGAACGGCGGTTACCCGCACCCCGACCACATCATGACCCACAAGGTGTCGATGCACGCCTTCGACGCCGCGGGCGACCCCGACGCCTACCCGGAGGCGGGCGAGCCCTGGCAGCCGCTCAAGCTGTACTACTTCGTGTCCTTCCCGCCCGCGCGGTTCGAGGCCCTGGCCGACGTGCTGGCGGCGCGCGGCCTGGAGAACCCCTTCGAGAAGTGGATGAAGCGGATCAACGACCGCGACACCCCCCGATGGGAGATCACCACCCGCGTGCACTGCAGCGAGTACTTCGACATCGCCCACGAGGCGCTCAAGGCGCACGCCACCCAGGTGGACCCCAACGGGTTCTGGTTCGCCGTGCCCAACGACGTCGTGTCGGAGGCATGGCCGACCGAGGACTACCACCTGGTGCGCTCGCTGGTGGACACCGAGGTCCCTGAGAAGGACCTCTTCGAGGGTGTCCGAGAAGCAATGAGAGTATGAGCGGTATGCACACCCTTCTCACGTCCGCGACGATGCTGGCCAGCGATTTCGAGCTCGACAGCGACACCGTGACACCCGGTGTCCTGGGCTTCCTCGTCGTCTTCGCGATCGGCGTCGGACTGTTCCTGCTCATGCGCAGCCTCATGGGCAAGCTCCGCGCCCTGCCCAAGGACGGCGGCTTCGCGGCGGGGAGCGAGACCCCCGACGAAGGGGCCTCCGCCGGGGACACCTCCAAGGACGTCACCGCCGAGGACACCGCTCCGCGGACCTGAGGACCGTTTTCCCGCCCTGACCCAGCGGGAACGGGACGGTTCCCGGCTTCGGGTGGCAGAGTTGGAGCATGTCCAACCGCCTGAGCGACGCGACCAGCCCGTACCTGTTGCAGCACGCCGAGAACCCCGTGGAGTGGTGGCCCTGGGGTGAGGAGGCCTTCGCCGAGGCGCGTCGGCGCGACGTGCCCGTGCTCGTCTCCATCGGCTACTCGGCCTGCCACTGGTGCCACGTGATGGCCCACGAGTCCTTCGAGGACGAGGCGACCGCGGCCCGAATGAACGCTCTGTACGTCAACGTCAAGGTGGACCGCGAGGAGCGCCCCGACGTCGACGCCGTCTACATGGAGGCCACCCAGGCCATGACCGGCCAGGGCGGGTGGCCCATGACCGTGTTCACCACGCCCGACGGCGCCCCGTTCTACTGCGGCACCTACTTCCCGCGCGATCACTTCCAGCGACTGCTGGAGGGCGTGGCCAACGCCTGGCGGGACCAGCGCTCCGATCTGCTCGACCAGGGCAAGCGGGTGGTGGACGCGCTCAGCGGCCCCCGCACCCTGGCCGCCGCGCCGCCGCCCTCCGCCGCCCAGCTCGACCTGGCCGTCCAGGCACTGGTGCGCGACTACGACCGTGACCACGGCGGCTTCGGCACCGCGCCCAAGTTCCCGCCGTCGATGCTGCTGTCCTTCCTCACCGCGCAGGGCGAGCGCACCCGGCCCCTCCAGAGCGCCGACGAGCCCGCGCCCGCCTGGCTCATGGCCACCGGTACCGCCCTGGGGATGGCCCGGGGCGGCGTCTACGACCAGCTCGGCGGCGGCTTCTCGCGCTACTCGGTGGACCAGGAGTGGGTCGTTCCGCACTTCGAGAAGATGCTCTACGACAACGCCCAGCTGTTGCGCGCCTACACGCGCATGGCCCGCCGCCCCCCGGGCCCGGGCGTCGCCGAGGGCGACACGCACGCCCTGCTGCGCCGGGTGGCCGAGGAGACCGCGGACTGGATGCTGCGCGACCTGCGCACACCCGAGGGCGGGTTCGCCTCGGCGCTGGACGCCGACAGTGAGGGCGCGGAGGGCACCTACTACGTGTGGACCCCCGCACAGCTGCGTGAGGTCCTCGACAGGGAGGACGCGGCCTTCGCGGCCGAGGTGTTCCGCGTCACCGAGGAAGGCACCTTCGAGCACGGCTCCTCGGTACTCCAGCTGCCCGAACCGCCCGCCGACCCCTGGCGTTACGAGCGGGTACGGGAGGCGTTGTTCAACGCCCGCCAGGAGCGGGTGGCGCCCGACCGCGACGACAAGGTGGTGGCAGCCTGGAACGGCCTGGCGATCGCGGCCCTGGCCGAGGCCGGGGTCCTGCTGGAGCGCCCCGACCTGGTCGGGGCCGCACGCGACGCCGCGGAGCTGCTGCTGCGCGTGCACCTGCGGGACGGGCGCCTGGTCCGCACCTCGCGAAACGGCCGGCCGGGCACCAGCGCCGGGGTCCTGGAGGACTACGCCGACGTCGCCGAAGGGCTGCTCGTCCTGCACGGGGTGACCGGGGAGCCGCGGTACGCCCACGTGGCCGGGCGCCTGCTGGACACCGTGCTGGAGCACTTCGGCGACGGCTCCGGCGGCTTCTACGACACCGCAGACGACGCCGAGAAGCTGTTCAACCGCCCGCAGGACCCCACCGACAACGTCACGCCCTCCGGGCGGTCGGCGGCGGCCTCCGCACTGCTCGCCCACGCCGCGCTGACCGGTTCCGAGAGCCACCGCGCCGCCGCCGAGAGCGCGCTGTCACCGGTGGCGCTGCTGGCGGAGAAGGCCGCCCGGTTCGCCGGATGGGGCCTGGCCGCCGGTGAGGCGGTCCTGACCGGCCCGCGCGCGGTCGCGGTGGTGGGGGACCCGGACGACCCCCGGACCGTCGAGCTGGTGCGCACCGCGCTGACCTGGGCGCCGCTGGGCACCGTGCTGTCCCGGGGCGACGGACGCGACGACGGCGGGGTACCGCTGCTGCGCGACCGCGCGCCGATCAGCGGGCAGCCGACCGCCTACGTGTGCGAGGGCTTCGTCTGCAAACTCCCGGTCACCTCGCCCGACGACCTGCGGGAGCAGCTGCTGGCCTGAGGAACCCGGGCCGGGGCTCCAGGACCTCGCGCAGCACGGCGGCGAAGTCCTCGGGAGCCTCGGCGAAGCCGCCGTGCCCGCCGGGGAAGACGA
>NZ_JBWDTQ010000039.1:0-47570 GCF_056312425.1 Nocardiopsis sp. TRM 82005 | reverse complement strand
ATCACCGGCCTCAACGAGCCCAGCGCGCATCTGCACCAGGAGCTGTCGGGCACCCTCACCGGCGGACACTGACCCCGTGGACTCCGGAAAGCACCGGATCGTCACCGAGCGGCCCGTCGGTGCTCCGACGGGCCGCTCCCGTCCTCGGGGCCGCCCATAGGCTCCTTCTCGGACGCCGGAGGCCGCGGTGCGTCGGTGACGAGGAGTCACGGAGACCCTCGCGCGACGTTAGGGTGGGCGCGGAGTTCTCAGGGCCCCGGACGACGTGTACGGCCATGGTCAGCGCGTCCCGAGCGAATCGACCAGGGAGTATACGGATGGGTCTTCATTTCCAGGAGCTGGACTGGCGGGCGACTCCCATGGGGGAGCTCAGCCTGCGCCGCCGCCATGACCCCCTCTTCCGCAAGGAGGTCCACGAGATCAAGCTCGACGACGACTTCCTGATGTCGAGCCTGTTCACCGCGGCCGAGGTCGAGCTGGCCCGGTTGGCCCTGGCCGAGCTCACCGGAACCGGCCTGCGCGTGGCCGTGGGCGGCCTGGGACTGGGATACACGGCGCAGACGGTGCTGGAGAACCCCGGTGTGGGCTCCCTCGTCGTGGTCGAGGCACTGGCCGAGGTCATCGACTGGCATCGCGAGGGGCTGATCCCCGCGGGTACGGAGCTGGTGGCCGACCCCCGCTGCCGCCTGGCGCACGGAGACTTCTTCGCCACGGTCGGCGCCGGTTCGGGACCCGCACCGCAGATGGGGGCGGACCGGTTCCACGCCGTGGTCGTCGACATCGACCACTCGCCGAGCCACCTGCTCCACCCCGCCCACGCGGGCCTCTACACACGTGAGGGGCTGAGCCACCTCGCCGAGCGTCTTCTCCTGCCCGGAGGCGTCTTCGCCCTGTGGTCCAACGACGCGCCGGACGAGGAGTTCACCGCCCTGCTCGGGGAGGTGTTCGAGAGCGCGCGGGCAGAGGTCGTGAGCTTTCCCAACCCCCTGCAAGAGGACGACGCATCCAACACCGTCTACGTCGCGGTGTCCGCACGGCCGTGATGACGGGCGGGCCGGGCACCTGCCTGGTGCCCGTCACCGGTCCGGTCGCAGCATCTCCACGAGCTCGGACAGAGAGGTGACCTCGGCGTCGGCCCGCTGACCGGAAGGCAGGGGCCTGCCAGCGCGGTTGACGTGGACCGTTCTCATCCCCGCACGTCCGGCGGCGGCGACGTCCTCCTCGGGATGGTCCCCGATGTGCAGGACGGACGCGGGCGGCAGGCCGAGGAGCCGGGCCGCGTGGGCGTAGATGCGGGGGTCGGGTTTGAACAACCCGCACTCGGCCGAGACCACGCGGTGGGCGAAGTAGCCGCCGATGCCCAGCCGCGCGGGGTCGCTGTTGCCGTTGGTCACCAGAACGCAGTGGTAACCGCGGTGCAGTTTCCCCAACACGTCCGCTGTCTCCGGGTAGAGCCGCATCGCGCCGAACCGCTTGCGCATGTACGTGTCGTAGACCTCCGTGACGAGATCCCGGTCGTCTCGCCCGCAGCGCCGGACCGCGCGTACGAAGGACTCGCGGCGGATCTCCTCCATGGTGCCGCGTGCGAACCCGGGTTCACCGGCGACCTCGTCGCGCAACGTCGCCAACCACTCCGCTGATACCGCTCCCGCCTCATGGGCCAGGCCCTCGCCGTGGAGGAGGGCGGCGGCGTCGACGAGTGCTTGGCGCATCGCCGCACGAAAGTCCCACAGTGTCTGGTCGCCGTCGAAGGAGAGGGCACGGATCGAGGAGGGGGCGAAGGCCATGCGGCTGAACTCTCCGGTCTCGTTCGCTGCTTGCGGTACGGACCACTCTGGCAGGGAGGAGGGGCGGGGCCCTCACGGGGCCCGCACCCGCTCCCGTGCGCCCTCGGCCTCATCCCCGGGGACGCGATGCCACCGTGGTGGCCGTGGGCGTGAGGGCACCCGTCCACTCGTCACGGAGCGTGCACATGAGGCACGTGCCCGGACGGGAACAGCGAACGCGGGGGACCAGCGCGTCCAACACCGTTCGGGAGTGATGGCGGCCGTCCGTCAACGGGCGTGAACGACCGTGACCGGGCAGGGAGCGTGGTGCAGTACGCCGTGTGCCGTCGATCCGAGCGCGAAGCGCGCCAGCCCGTGCCTGCCGCCTGCTCCCACCACGACCAGTCGTGCGTTCTCCGCGGCCCGTACCAGCGCCGGAACGGGCCGGGACTCGACCACCTCGGTGTGGACCGGTACCGAAGGGTACCTGGTGCGCAATGGGTCGACCGTTCGCTCCAGGAGATCCTCCTCAGCCGAGAGAACCGAACTGACACCCGAGGACCACGAGAACATTCCCGACACGGGCGGAAATGGCGGATCCCACGCCCGCACGGCGTACACGCGGCCCGGACCGGCGCTCGCGGCCTCGAAGGCCGCGGTGAGGGCGTCCGCGCCGTGCGCCGACTCGTCCACACCCACGACGACGTCCGCGCGGTCGCCGGTCACCGGCCCGGGGCCCACCACGGTGACCGGCGTCGGGGAGTGCGCGGCCACACGGTAGGCGACCGAACCCACCTTCATCCCCGGGAAACCTCCCCGGCCCCGCATGCCGACGACCACCATGGCCGCGTCTCGGGCGTGGTGAAGCAGTGCGTGCGTCGGGCTCTCCACGACCACGACCCTGTCGACGCCGACTTCGGGGGCGACAGCGTTCACCCGTTCCTCCGCTCCGTCCAGGACGACACGGGCGTGCTTCCTGATCTCCTCCTCCGGCCAGACGAAGGCCGACTCGGGCGAGGGCGCGGGGTAGGCCATCAGCATGGAGAGGCGGCAGCCGCGCCGGTGCGCCTCCGCCGCGGCCCAGTCCACCGCCGTCGAACCCGTCTCGGAACCGTCTACACCCACCAGGACGGAGCGCTCCATGACAACCTCCTCGTGTCGCCGTACCGCCGTCGTGTCCACCATCGTTCCCGATGCGTTCGGCACCGTCACGAACAGCAGGACTCCGAGACGTCCGCGCAGGTCTCTCCGCGGCGGCCGTAAGCGGGTCGGACGCTCCCCGGTCGGGGGCGCGGGCTCCCCCTCCGCATGCCCGGAGGCCTGTCGGTTCGTTCCCCGTGGTGCCGCGTTCCGCGCCGGGGCCCCGCGTTCTCACCGAACTCTCACCTGAGCCGGTAACCGGCCGCACACCTGGCGTTCTCCTCCTTCCTCTCAGGAAGCTCTCAGGAACCTCTTCGCCTCTTCACACACTCGTCGGCTTGTGTCCTCTGTGTCGTCATCACCGAGGGAAGGAGACGGCTTGGCACCGACACGGTCCATGGAGGCGGCCCGGGCGGGCAGCACCGGCGGGGAAACCGCGGAACCCGGCGGGAACGGTTCGGGCAGCCGGTTGAGGGCGCCGGGCAAGCTGCACGCGTTCAACCGTTACGAGCTCAAGTACCTGGTCCCCGTGTCACGGGCGGCCGACGTGCGCGCCGAGCTGACCGCGCGCATGCGCTCCGACGACAACGCCGGGGCCGGCGGGTACGGCGTATGGAGCCTGTACTACGACACCCAGCGGCTCCGCTTCTACTACGAGAAGATCGAGGGCCTCAGATTCCGCCGCAAGCTGCGCATCCGCCGCTACGGCGAGGTCGGTCCGGCACCGGAGGACACGCTCGTGTCCGTCGAGATCAAGCAGCGTGTGAACCGTGTGACCCAGAAGCGCCGCGTCCTGCTGCCCTACCGCCTGGCCCGGGACCTGTGTGACCGGCGCGTTCGCGTGGAGCACCCCGACGCCGACCAGGGCTTCGTCAACGAGGTCCTCGACCTCGTCCACCGCCTGGACCTGCGGCCGACCGCCATGACCGGGTACCGCCGCGAGCCCTACGTCGGAGTCGACTCCGACCTGGGGCTGCGCGTGACGCTGGACCACCGGGTGCGCGGGCGCGACCGAGACTTCGACCTGCGCGCCGAGGCGGAGAGCCGCTACATCATCAACCCGAACTACGTGGTCATGGAGGTCAAGGCCAACGAACGCGTGCCCTACTGGGTCACCGACACGGCCGCCCGCCTCGACCTGCAAGTACAGCGGATCTCCAAGTACTGCCAGAGCGTGGAGGCCTTCGGCAAGGCGCCCCGGTCGGTCTTCCACCTGCCCGAGGAGGACGCGGCGGCCGAAGTCCGACCCCTCCCGAGGGGCGCCGGAGACGCGCCCACGGCGCCGCGCCGCTGACGCCCACCGCTCCCCGAAGCCTTTCCACCAGACACCGAAAGACGCGGAACCGCGCATGAACCTCGACTTCGCGATCACCGACCTGTCCGGCACCTTCAGTGTCATGGACGTGGTCCTGTCCCTGTCCCTGGCCTTCGTCACCAGCATCGTGGTGGCCTGGACCTACCGGGCCACCCACCGCAACATCTCCTACAGCCAGAGCTACGTCCACACCCTCATCATCCTGGGCATGCTCATCGCCCTGATCATGCTGGTGGTGGGCTCCAACATAGCCCGTGCCTTCGCCCTGGTGGGCGCCCTGTCGGTGGTGCGCTTCCGCAACGCCATCAAGGAGACCCGAGACGTCGGGTTCATCTTCCTGGTCATGGGCGTGGGAATGGCCTGCGGTACGCGTTTCTACACACTGGCGGTGCTGGCCACCCTCCTCATCTGCGCCGTCATCCTGATCATGCACCGCTTCAACTGGTTCGCCCTCAACGTGCAGCGCCAGGTGGTCAAGGTCCAGGTTCCCGCGGACGGCGACGACTACGGGCCCGTGGTCGACGACGTCCTCATCCGCTTCACCGACGAGTACGAGCTGATCAGCACCGAGACCGTGCGCGGGGGCTCCCTGCTGGAGATGGCCTACACCGCCCGGTTGAAGAAGGGGGTCAAGCCCGGTGACGTGGTCCGGAAGCTGCGTGAGGCCAACGCCGGACAGAAGACGACCGTCCTGACCGGATACGACCAGACGGACGTGTGAGATGCGCGGTTTCCCTGACGAGACGGACGGCGAACGCTCCGGCACCAGACGTCGTGTTCCCCTGAGGCACCGAGTCCCCGTGCGCGTACGCCAGCACTGGAGGACCGTCGTGGTCGTGTGCGTCGTTCTGCTGGCCGTGGTGCTGCTGTTCGGCGAGGCCCGGGTGCGTCCCTACATCACCTCCGAGCTGGTGTCGGAGGACGCCGTCACCGAGGACATCGGGGGTGGGGGCGACCTCTTCGACGGCGGCGACCACACCATCGAGGTGACCTTCAACGAGGCCGAGTACGCCGACATGATGCGCATCTTCCGCGAGGAGGGTGAGAAGCAGTTCATCAGTGCGGACCTCACCATCGACGGCACCGTCGTCAACGACGTCGGGCTGAGGTTGAAGGGCAACTCGACCCTGTCGAGCCTGCGCGGTGGGAACGGCATGCCCGGCGCGGAGGGTATGGAGGCCATGCCGGGGGCCGAAGGGGGAGACCAGGGGCGGCGGGGGGCCGCTCAGGGCCGGGACGGCGCTCAGCAGAGCGCCCTCGGAGCGGGCGGCGGTCCGGGCACGGTCACCCTGTCCGAGGACGAACCCGAGAACCTTCCCTGGCTGATCAGCTTCGAGGAGTTCTCCTCCGGCCGCGCCTACCAGGGGCATACCGAGATCACCCTGCGTCCGGCGACCGCGAGCTCCGACACCGCCCTCAACGAGGCACTGGCACTGGAACTGACGGCGGCCGACGGGCAGACCACGCAGGACTACACGTTCACCTCCTTCTCCGTCAACGACGACGACGCGGTGCCGCGCCTGCTCCTGGACTCGCCCGACGCCGCATGGGCGTCCGAATTCGGTGAGGGCGTGCTCTACAAGGCGCGCGCGGAGGGATCGTTCGACTACCTGGGCGGGGACCCCACCGACTACGAGGAGAGCTTCAACCAGATCAACGGGGAGGGGTCCAACGACCTGCAACCGGTCATGGACCTTCTGCGGTTCGTCGAGGAGTCCGACGACGAGGAGTTCGCCCGCGGGCTCGACGACCACGTCGACGTCGGGTCCTTCGCCCGCTACCTGGCCTTGCAGAGCCTGATGTCCAACGGGGACGGTATGGACGGGCCCGGAAACAACTACTACCTCTGGTACGACACCGGACAGGAGCGGTTCACCGTCCTGTCCTGGGACCTGAACCTGTCCTTCTCGGGTATGGGGGGCATGACGGGCGACCCGGGCGGGGACGGCCAGGACTCCGAGGACACGGGAACGCCCGGTGGCGGCTTCCCCGAGGGCGCGGAGCCGCCCGAGGGCATGGGGGTGCCCGAAGGGGCGGAGGGGATGTCCATGGGCGGCAGCGGGGCCCTCAAGGACCGCTTCCTCGACGACGAGGACTTCCAGCAGCTCTACGAGGACGCCTACGCCGACCTCTACCAGGAGCTGGTCGAGAGCGGCACCGCCGACGCCCTCCGGGAGTCCGCGGTCTCCCGCGCCGAGGCGGCCGGGGACGAGGACGCCCCGACGGCGGGCCGGGACCTCGCCGAGGCGGTCGCCGGCATCAGCGACGTCCCGCAGGAGGGCCTCGGCACGCCCCCTCCGGGTACACGGGGTACCGAGCAGGAAGGGTCCTGAACCCGAACGGGCCGGTGCGGACGGCGGAAGCGCCGTCCGCACCGGCCTTCCGCGCGTGTCATCCCAGGGGGAGGACGACAGTGAAGGCCGACCCCCGCCCCGGCTGCGACTCGACCGTGACGTAGCCGTCGTGGGCGGCGACGAACGCAGCGCTGATCGCCAGGCCCAGCCCCGCACCGGCCTGCTCGCGGGGGCCGTCCGCACGGTAGAAGCGGTCGAACACATGGGACAGCTCTTCGGCGGGGATACCGGGGCCCTCGTCACAGACCCTGATGACGGCGACCTCGTGGACGCCGGCGGGCAGCTCGCCCGCCCGGGCCGGCCCCGGAGGCGGCGGGTCCGGGGCCCGGACCACCGACACCCGGACCGGTGTGCCCCCGGGTGTGTGGGTGAGCGCGTTGCCGACGAGGTTCTCCAGCACCTGGCGGATCCTGTCGCCGTCTCCCACCGCCCGTACCGGCCCGTCGGCCTCCAGCTCCACGGGCGTGCGCGGCGCTCTGGCCCGGGCGCCCAGGACCACACGCTCCGCGATCGAGACCAGTTCCATGTCGGAGTGCTCCAGCAGCGGAGCCTCGTCGAACCGGGACAGCATCAGCAGGTCGTCCACCATGCTCCCCATCCGTCCGGCCTCGTCCTCGATCCGCGACATCCACCGGTCCGCGCGGGCGTCCTCCGCGACCAGCCCCTGCCTCCTGCCCTGGCGGTACAGCTCGGCGAACCCCCGGATGGAGGACAGCGGGGTGCGCAACTCGTGGGAGGCGTCCGCCACGAAGCGCCGCGTCGCGTCGACGGCGCGGTCCCTCTCGTGCAGGGCCCGGGAGAGCTCGCCCAGCATGGTGTTCAGGGCGCTGCCCAACCGCCCCGTCTCGGTGGCGGGATCGTGGCTCGGGATCCGCCGGTCCAGGTCGCCCGCGGCGATGGTCTGCGCGGTGGACTCGATCTCGCGCAGGGGACGTAGCTGGAAGCGCACGATCGCCGCCGCACCGAACCCCACGGCTGACAACACCACCAGCCCCGCCACGGCCTCGATGAGTACGAGACGGTCGAGCGTGTCCTCGATCCCGGCCAAGGACTGTGCGGTCATGAGGACGGTGCCGTCGTCTCGGACGCTGGTCAGCACCCGCCAGCTGTCCCCGCCCGAGGTCCCGGGCAGGGTGAACGGCGCTCCGGACCGCTTGCCCAGCTCCTCGGCCGGAACCGCCGAGACGTCCGGTAGGCCGTCGTCGGAGTCGGTCTGTCCCACGCTCTCCAGTACACGGCCGTCGGTGTCCACGACCAGGGTGCGCAGGTCGGTGGGCAGCGGCGGAGGCTGCGCTCCGGCGGGCGGCGGCGGTGGCTCGCCCTCCCGCCCGGGACGCAGGAGGGTGTGGAGCTGGTGGTCGACCTCCTCGGTCAGCCAACGTTCGAGCAGGAGCGTGCCCGCTGCGCCGAAGGCGGCCAGGCACACGGTGGTCAGGCACAGCACCGCCAGGGTGAGCCTGCCCCCCAGACTCCTGGGCCACGGGCGCGGGCGGCGGCCGCTCACCGGTTCCCCCCGGAGGCCAGACGCAGGCTGTACCCGATGCCCCGCACCGTGTGGATGAGGGCGGGGCGGCCCGCGTCCACCTTGCGCCGCAGGTAGCTGACGTAGGTCTCCACCACCCGGATGTCGTCGCTCTCCCCGTCCCAGACCCGGTCCAGGATCTGGGTCTTGCTGACGACCTTGCCCGCGTTGAGCAGCAGGTAGCGCAGGAGCGCGAACTCGGTGGGAGAGAGCTGGATCGGCGCTGCCGCGCGGCGGACCTCGTGTGCCTCCTCGTCCAGTTCCAGGTCGGCGTAGCGCAGGGGCTCGGCGCCGCCGGACCCCAGTCCGACCGACCGGCGCAGGATCGCGTTCAACCGCAGGACGACCTCCTCCAGGCTGAAGGGCTTGGTCACGTAGTCGTCGGCTCCGGCACGGAAACCGGCCACGCGGTCCTGGACCGTGTCGTGTGCGGTGAGGAACAGTACCGGAAGCCCTGGCACGATCCCGCGCAGGTCCCCGGCCAGGTCCAGGCCACTGCGACCGGGCAGGGTCACGTCCACGACGGCGATGTCGGGGGTGAAGCCGCCCAGTTCCGCCAGGGCGGCCCCGGCGTCGGGCGCGCCGCGCGTGGTGAAGCCGCTCAGCTCGAGGGAGGCGGTGAGCAGTTCGAGGATGTTGGGCTCGTCCTCGACGATGAGGGCGCGGGCCGCCTGGCCGCGGGAGGCGGTACCTGGGAGTTCTTCGGGCATCGTGGTGTCCTGGGCGGTGGTGTGGTGTGTGAACAGGACAGGTTACGGGGAGCGCACAAGAGTTCGGTGAGAGCCGGGTCGGAGCCGTTTGGGAATCCGGGAGGGGCCGGACACGGGCCCAGCGGGTACGGGTCGGCGCCGTGCCCCGGCGGGGCACGGCGCCGAAGGTCCGGGAGCCGTTATTCGGAGGGTTCGGGCAGGGGCGGGCACTCGATGGTCGGATTGACCCCCACGTAGTTCAACGGACCGACGAAGACGGTTCCGACGGTGTGCCCCAGGGTCGAGCACGAGGCCTCGTCGCTGGTGAACAGGCCGCGCTGGAACGCGGCGGTCAAACCGACGAGCAGCCACAGGACGACGAGGGTAGAAAGAACGATCCGTACGCGCACTCTCTGCCTCCAGGGGGTTGAGGAGGTGGCGTTGACTTCTCGTCCGAGACCTACCCGCGAGACGAGGCGTTGCACCCGGGCCACCAGCCGGCGGCCCGGAGCCGCGGACCGGTTGGAAACGCCGGTGCCTCCCAGGTCCTACGCGCCGGTCCGGCCCACGCACCGGTCCGGTAGCAGCCCGCGCGCCCGTCGGTGCGCGAACCCGGCCTCCCCTCTCAGGGCCACACGTCGAACCGCCACCGGGTGGGGCCGTGCGGCAGTTCGCCGACGGGAAACGCGTACACCGTCGACGGGGAGACCGTGAACACCTGGTAGGGCGGGGGACCGGCGGTCGGCGCACCCTCCAGGCCGGTCAGCTCACCGTCTCCGGGGGCCGGAGCCCATCCGTGGTGCTCGGCGTAGGCAGCGGCGACCCGCCCCAGCCGGTCAGGGTCCAGCACCCGCTCGGCCGTACCCTCCACCACCACGTCCATCCGCCCGGTGGTGAAGGCCAGGCTCACCTGCGGGGCGAGGGCCAGCAGTCGCGACTTGGCGGTGTCCTCGCCCGAGGCGAAGCACGGCTGGCCGTCCACCCACACCGCCAGCAGCGGCCGGGTGTGCGGGCGCTCGTCCGCGCGCGTCACGGTCAGCCAGCACGTACCGGCGGACTCCGCCAGGTGGGGGAGTATCTCCTCCCACGCGCCGGGTGCCTGGTCTGTCAGGGACTGGGCCCGGGGATCCGGAAACACGATGCACTCCTAAGCCTCACCGTTGTGTGGGCGCATCACTCTAGCCGCCCGCACCGACACTCAGGCGGCGACCAGCGAGGTGCGCCGGACGCGCAGGGCGAACCCCGTGAACACCACCGTCGCGCCGACTGCCGCCGCGAACATGACCGCGGTCATGCTGGACATGGTGACCGGGCCGGTCAGACCGGGGGTCGAGGCCAGGCCGGAGCCGATGGAGAACTGGAGCGTGCCCAGCAGGGCCGAGCCGCTTCCGGCGATCTTCGGCGGCTGCCCGTCCAGGGCCAGCGCGGTCGCGTTCGGCGACACCAGGCCGGTGAACACCATCATCACGAACAGCGCGGCGGTCACCGTCACCAGAGTCGCGTTGCCCGAGGCGTCCAGAGCGGCCATCAGGGCCACGGACACGATCGATCCGGCCAGTCCCAGGAACAGGCGGCGGTAGATCTCGACGTGGCGGATCAGGAGTACGTTCACCTGGTTGCCGAGGATCATCCCGAGCGTGGTCACGGCGAACACCAGGCTGAACTCCTGGGCGCTGGCCTCGAAGCGGGAGTGGGACACGAACGAGAAGGTCGAGATGTAGGTGAAGCTCATCCCGAAGCTCAGCGCGAGCGTGAGTGTCGGGCCGATGAAGCGGACGTCGCGCAGCAGGCGACCGAACACCTGCATCTGCGCCCGCGGGCTGACCCGCTCACGCTGCTCGACCGACAGGCTCTCGGGCAGGCCGAACAGGACCAGGGCGAAGGTCGCCAGCCCGGTCACGCCGAGCACGGAGAAGAGCAGCTGCCAGGGACCCAGGACGAGCAGCTGACCGCCCAGGATCGGGCCGAGCATGGGAGCCAGCCCGGAGAGCAGGACCAGCCGGGAGAAGAAGGTGGCGGCGGCGTCGCCGTCGAACACGTCCCGCACGATCGCGCGGGAGATCACCAGCCCGGACGCGGCCGACACCCCCTGAAGGAAGCGCAGCAGGCTGAACATCTCCACGCTGCTCACCATCGCGATGGCGAAGGTGGTGGCGGTGAACATGCCGATCCCGATCAGCAGCGGCATGCGGCGTCCCCACCGGTCGCTGAGCGGGCCGATGACGAGCTGGCCCAGGGACAGTCCGGCCATCACCGAGGTCAGGGTGAGCTTGACGCTGGCCTCGCTGGTGCCCAGGTCCGAGGAGATCTGCGGCAGCGCGGGCAGGTACAGGTCGGTGGCGAGCGGGCCGATCGCGGACAGCACGCCGAGAACGAACACGAGCAGCAGTGAGCGGCGACGCGTCTTGGACGTTTCTTTACGGCTGGCCGCTTTGTTGTGCTCGGGCGCTTCGGTCAGCGGCGCGTCGTTGAGCTGAGGGGTGGTCGGGACGTTCTGCTCGTCCTGGACGATTTGGGCGTCCACAGTGGTCTGGGCACGACGGTCAGGGCGTGCGGTAGCAAGGGTCACCAGGGGCTCCAGCGCAAGGAGAAGGACAGACAAGGCGGTGCGTGGGGGCGCCGTGAACCGCCTTCGGGCGGGGCGCCGACAGAAGTCCCGTGAGGGATCTCCTGCGCCAACGCGAGGCCAGGTGTGGACCATCCCGGCTTTACCCAGAGATCCGCGTGATCCGAATTACGGTGCGGAAAGGCCCTGCTGACAGGGGTTTTCGCCCTCCTGTGACGACGCCCATGCGGACGGATCCACGCTCCGCTCCCCGGGCGCTGCTAGGCCGTGTTCACGGTTTTCACCGCTGGACGTCTTGTCGGCAAAGGTGCGTATCGGTAGGAAAAGGAGGAGCCCCCCAGAGGGAGCCCCCGGGCACCAGCCCCACACCCACGCCGCTCCGCCCTCACCGCCGCGCTCGCCGCTGTCGTGGCCGTGACCGGTGGGAACGGTGTGCTCTCCGAGACGGGTGGGCACTCGTTCGTGTACTCGCCGGGCTGGTTCACCGACCTGGGAAACGGCGTCGCGGTCGAACAGTCCTATGCCGGGGAGGGGCCGCTGGTGGCGGGGCACTGGCGGCCGGAGCGAAGCGGTACCGGCGGTCAGGACGCCGCGGCCGGGCAGGCGTCGGTGGTCAGCGGCGCGGCCGGCCGGGGGACGCACGTGGTGCTGTTCGGCACCGAGCCGCTTTCCCGCAACCACCCCAAGGGCCTCTTCGGGCAGGTCGCTCAGGCCCTGTACTGGAGTTCGTCGGTCCGGGAGGGCTGAGCCGACCGGGCCGGGCCGCCCCGGGAACCGTCTCCCGCGCCACTCCTCCTCCCTGACAGCCGATTGGCAGCCTCCTGACAGGGCGGTGCGACACCGTTCGTGGTGGAGGTGGTTTTCCGATGATGTTCATCGAGTTGTTCGTCGCCAAAGGCACCCTCGACGCGGAGCGACTCCGCCGTCTGGCCGAGCGCCTGGGGAACGTGAACGAGCTGACCGGGGGAGAGCAGATCCAGGCCGGTTGGGAACAGGTCCTCGGTTCCCTGTTCCAGGTGGTGGTACACGAGCCGCAGGTGTGGGTGGTCGACCAGCACGCCCTCGGCGCCGACGCCGCGCCCCGGTACGTGGTGCGCTTCCACGTGCCGGGCCCGTGGCGCAAGGCCATGAGCGAGCCCCTGGTCACCTACGCCACCAAGGCCATCGCCGACGTCGGGGCCGACTCCGAGCGGCCCTACCGGGAGCCGGTGGTCCAGGTGCAGGTCGTGGGGATCACCGAGGGCAGCATGGGCGTGCTCGGCAGGGCGGTCGACTCCGAAGCGATCGTGGAGCTGATGAGCGACCCCTACCGTGAGGACCTGGCCGAGGGCCGCGCCGTACGGGATCCGCTGTGCGGGGTGATCGTTCCGTTGAACGACACCGCCGCCACCCTGGAGTGGGAGGGAACGCTACACGCGTTCTGCTGCGCCGACTGCCGCGAGGAGTTCCTGAGGAAGCAGAGGAAGAAGACTGCCCCCGCGTAGGAGTCCGGTCCGGAAGCCGTCCTAACCGGCGGCGGAGCCGTGGTGTTCCTCGCGGACCATAGCCAGGGCCTCCTCGGGTGCCAGCGTGCTGCCGCGGTCGTAGGCGTCGCGGTGGGCGCGCAGGTCACGGGCCAGCCGGGCGACGTCGGGGTGGCGGGGGTCGGGGCCGCCGCGCAGTGCGTGAGCGGTCCCCAGGAGCAACGCCGCCCGCTCCGGCTCACCCCGTCGGTGGAGCAGGTCCGCGGTGCCGACGGCGACCTGGGCGACCATCGGCATGTCGGGCATGGCGGCGGCCAGGGCCAGGGCCTCGTCCAGGTGGCGGGCGGCAGTGCCGAGGTCGCCGACGGCCACGGCCAGGTACCCGGCCGCGGTCGAGTACAGGGCCCGGTCGGGTGGCTCCCCGTCCCGGCCCACCCGTCGGGCGAGGGCGAGCAGCTGTTCGGCGCGGACCAGGTCACCGTCGTGGCGGGCCAGGTCGGCGAGACAGACCCGGGCCAGGGCCACCTGGCGGGTGGAGGCGGCCTCGGCGACCACATCCTCCAGCTGGGTACGTGCCACGTCGGTGTTCCCGGTGTCGACGTGCGCCATCGCCAGCCACACCCGCTGCCCGTGGTGGGTTCCCAGCTCCCGGGTCAGGGACTGGGCCTCCTCCAGCATGGCGACGGCACCGTCGGTGTCGCCGGTCGCGGAGCGGGCATAGGCCAGGGACATCAGCAGCATCGACAGCCCCCACCGTTCACCGGCCTCGCGGAAGGCGGCCACGGCGCACTCCACGTCCTTCGGGCCGCGGGTGGTATCACCAGCGGTACCTTCCAGGAAGGAGCGGGCCAGCCAGAGCATCGCCCGCGTCCAGGGGTCGGGGTGGGCCAGGTGCGGTTCCAGGGCGGCCGTCCCGTCGGATGCCCGGCCCTCGGCCATGGCCAGCAGCGCCGCCACGAACGCCCCGACGGGGTCCGACGTGTCCGGCGGCGGGCCGACGACGGACCGGGCGTCGGTGAGTTCGCCCGCGAACGTGGCGTTGAGCAGATAGGCGGCGGCCGCGTGCAGCCGCGCCTTCCGTCCCGGGACGGACCGGCCCGGGGATCCGGACTCGGAGCACGGCGCCGACGCGCGCAGAACCGGCCGGAGGTGAACCACGGCGCTGGCGTGGTTGCCGTGGACGGCCCAGAACAGGCCCAGCGCCGCACCCAGGCGCACGGCTGTTTCGGTGTCCCCGGAGCCGCGGGCGAACCCCAGGGCGGAGAGCAGGTTGTCGCGGTCGGCGGACAACAGGGCCAGCCACCGTGTCTGCTCCGGTCCCCGCAGGTGCGGCTCGGCCCGTTCGGCCAGCTCCAGGAAGCACGCGGCGTGGGCGGAGCGGGCGGTGTGCAGCCGACCGCTCTCGGCCAGGCGCTCCAGCCCGTACTCGCGGATGGTGTCCAGCATCCGGTACCGGTCCCCGTCCGGTTCCAGCAGCGACCGGTCCACCAGGCCGTACAGGGTCTCTGCGGTGACCCCGACCCGTTCGGCGGCCGACACGGTGAGTGTGGAGGCGAATACGCACACCCGCTCGGCCGCCTCGCGTTCGGTGGCGTCGAGCAGGTCCCAGCTCCACGCGACCACCCCGCGCAGGGTCCGGTGCCGGGGCGGAGCAGTGCGGCTGCCGTTGCTCAGCATCTGGAACCGGTCGTCCAGGCCCGCGGCGAGCGCCTCCAGAGGCATCGAGCGCAGACGCGCGGCGGCCAGTTCGATGGCCAGGGGAAGGCCGTCCAGGCGGTGGCAGATCCGGGCCACCTCGCCGGTGGGGGAGAACCCGGGGCGCACCGCACCGGCCCGGTCGGTGAACAGCCGCTCCGCGGCCTCCGGCACGAGCGGGGGCACCGGGCACAGGGCCTCTCCGGGGATGCCGAGCGGCTCGCGGCTGGTGGCCAGGACACGCAGCCACGGGCAGCGTCCCAGCAGCTCCTCGGCCAGCCGGGCGGCCGCGTCGACGACGTGCTCGCAGCAGTCCAGGACCAACAGGGTTTCGGTGGCGGACAGGGCCTCCACCAGGCGGGCCACGGGGTCGGTGGACACACGCAGGCCCAGAGCCCCGGCCACCGCGTGGGGAACGTCGCGGGGTTCGGTGACGGCTCCCAGTTCCACCAGCCACGCCCGGTCGGTGGTGTCGGCCGCGGCGACCGACGCCAGGCGGGTCTTGCCCACCCCGCCCGGGCCGACCAGGGTGACCAGTCTGTGGTCGGCCAGGCGCTCCCCGAGGAGCCGGAGCTCGGCCTCGCGGCCGACGAAGGTGGTCAGGGCGGCGCGCAGGTTGCCGCGCGGCGCCGGGCCGAGAGCGCGGTCCTCACGCAGGATCCGCAGGTGGAGCTCACGCAGCTCGGGGCCCGGGTCGGTACCCAGCTCCTCGGCCAGCCGGGCACGGTAGTCCTCGTACGCGGTCAGGGCCTCGGCGCGCCTGCCCTCGGCGTCGAGCGCCGCGACGAGCAGCGTGCGCAGGCGCTCGCGCAGGGGGTGTACGGCGGCCAGCTGCTCCAGCTCGGCGGCGCGCGTAGCCCTGTCGGGAAGGGCCAGCTCGGCCTCGATCCGGTCCTCCACCGCGCCCAGGCGGACCTCCCGCAGCCGTACCGCGGCAGCCTCGGCGTAGGGCAGGGGGCCGACGTCGGCCAGCGGATCGCCCCGCCACAGGTCCAGGGCCCGGGAGAGGTGCTCGGCGGCCGCCCCGTGCCGCCCGGTCCGCAGGGCCTCGTGTCCCCGGCGGGCCAGGTGTTCCAGGAGCAGGGCGTCGACGTCCTCGGCTGACAGGTCCAGGCGGTATCCGGCCGGTTCGGAGCCGAGTGCGTCGGGTTCGGGCAGGGCCCGGCGCAGCCGGGAAACCAGCGAGTGCAGTGCGGAGACGGGGTTCTCCGGTCCTTCCGCGTCCCCGGCCTCCGGCCAGAGGGCGTCGGTCAGGGCGCGGTGGCCGACCGTGCGGCCCGCGTCCAGCGCGAGCCGGGCCAGCAGAGCGCGCAGGCGGGGCCCGCCGACTTCCGTGGTCCGGCCGTCGGCGACCACTCGCAGGGGGCCCAGGATCCTGACACGCATACCGGTATTCTCCCCGGGACCAGAGCCGGATCCACCCCGGGCCGCCCCGGCCGGAGCCTCCTCCCTCAGAATACCGCCCCGGGGCCCGGAAAAGTGAATTGAATCATCGAATGCCCGCATGCTAATCTGGCCGGGTAGGGAATTTCGGGGGAATGGATGATTTCTCCGATCGGCTTGTTTTCTGTGATTTCCTGGTTATTCTGGAAATATGCCTAACCCCTTTCCCCACGTTGTGCTGTCCGCGTCCGTCATGGCCCATCCCCGCAGGAGCGGGTCCGCCCGCCAGGTGCTGGACTCCCTGCTGATCGAGGGCGGCGAGCCGGTGCTGGACCCCGAGCCCGACGGGCCGCCCAGTTCCCTGCGCGCCTCGCGGGCCGCCTTCTCCGAAGCGGCCCGCTTCGACTCCACCCACCACCTGGTCCTACAGGACGACGTGCGCGTGTGCGCGGACTTCCCCGACTCCGTGCGCGGATTGGTGGAAAGGCATCCCGAATCCGCACTCTCCTTTTTCGTGGAATGGGGTTCGCGCACCGCCTACCTGGCACGGTGGGCGGTTCTCACCGGATCCGGAGCGGTCCCGGTGATCAACCCGTACATGCCGACGCTGGCGCTGCTCCTGCCACGGGACCTGGCGATCGACATGGGTCGCTTCATGCGGGACGCCGGGGGCCGCTCCGACGACCGCGCCGCGCTGCGGTTCCTGCGGGAGCGCGGAGTACCCGCCCTGGCCGCGGCGCCCAACCTGGTGGAGCACCGTGGACTGCCCAGCCTCAAGGGCAACGACGGCCACGGGATCCGGCGCTCGGTCTGCTTCGCCGGGGAGGGCGCCCGCTTCGACGGAACGGTCCTGGAGGTTCCCCCGCTGCTGCCGTTCCTGCGCTGGAACACCGGCGACGCCGTGGTCATCGACACCGCAAACGACGTGCCCGGGGCCCACCGGCCCACCCTGGAGGTACTGGAGGGGTGGGGTGCGACGCCGCGGAAGCTGCGCCGGGCGTGCGCCGACCACCTGGGTGCCGACTCCGGTCCGCTGTTCGCGCTCTGGCTCACCGCCGTGGCCTTGGGCGCCGTCCAGGAACGGCACTGGCCGGGTACCGCGGCCGGGTTGCGCGACCGCGTGGACGAGCCCCTGGTCCGGCGCGCGCTGGCCACCCTCGCGCCGGGGGCGCTGCGCGTCTTCCTCGACCCCGACCGGCTCGCGGAGCGCGCTGGGGAACTGGTACCCGCGCTGGTCACCGCCATGGAGCACGGCGGCGGCCTCGCCGCCGACCGGCCCGCCTGAGCGGGCGCACCGCTCACCCCGCACGGCGCGTCCGCCGGGACGCGCGGTGCGTCCCGGCGGACGCCGGCCTCCGGACGGCCCGAGGGAAGCGCCTCAGTGACCCCGGTCGATCCACTCCTGTAGGTGGGGCGCCTCGGCGCCGATCGTGGTGGACGGGCCGTGCCCGGTGTTGACCACCGTGTCCTCCGGCAGGCTGAGCAGCCGGTCACGGATGGAGTCCACGATCGTCGGGAAGTCCGAGTAGGACTTGCCCGTCGCCCCGGGACCGCCCTGGAACAGGGTGTCACCGCTGAACAGCACACCCAGCTCAGGGGCGTACAGGCACACCGCGCCCGGGGCGTGCCCCGGGGTGTGCAGAACGGTCAGCTCGGTCCCGGCGATCTTGATCGTCTGCCCCTGGGACAGCTCGGCGTCGGGAGCCCGGTCGGGATGGGTCATGTCCCACAGCACCCGGTCGGCCGGGTGCAACAGGATGGGCGCGCCGGTGGCGTCGGCGAGCGCCGGCGCGGCGTTGACGTGGTCGTTGTGCCCGTGCGTGCACACCACCGCCACCAGCTCGCGGTCGCCCACCGCGCCGAGGATCGCGTTCGCGTCGTGCGCCGCGTCGATGACCAGGGCCTGGTCGCGGTCGCCCACGATCCAGACGTTGTTGTCGACCTCCCACTCGCCGCCGTCCAGGGCGAAGGTTCCCGACGTGGTCAGGTGCTCCACTCGTTCGTTGCTCACAGCATCACCACCGATCGTAGGACGTCGCCGCGTTCCATGCTGGCGAAGGCTTCCTCGATGTCGCCCAGGCCCACCTTCTCAGTGACGAAGCCGTCCAGGTCCAGTCGACCTTGCAAGTACAGGTCGACGAGCATGGGGAAGTCGCGCGAGGGCAGGCAGTCGCCGTACCAGGAGGACTTCAGTGCGCCGCCGCGGCCGAAGACGTCCAGCAGCGGCAGCTCCAGGCGCATCTCCGGAGTCGGCACGCCCACCAGGACGACGGTTCCCGCCAGGTCGCGGGCGTAGAAGGCCTGCTCGTAGGTCTTGGGCGTGCCCACGGCCTCAATGACCACGTCAGCGCCGAAACCGCCGGTCAGGTCGCGGATGGTCTCGACCGGGTCGGTGTAGGAGGCGTTGACGGTGTGCGTGGCGCCGAAGCTGCTCGCCCATTCGAGCTTGCGGTCCTCCAGGTCCACGGCGATGATCCGGTTGGCGCCGGCCAGGCGCGCACCGGCGACCGCCGCGCTCCCCACACCGCCGCAGCCGATGACGGCGACCGAGTCGCCGAGGTCCACGCCCCCGGTGTTGATGGCGGCGCCGATACCGGCCATGATCCCGCAGCCGAGCAGACCGGCCGCGGCGGGGGAGGCCTGCGGGTCGACCTTCGTGCACTGTCCGGCGGCGACCAGGGTCTTCTCGGCGAACGCGCCGATGCCCAGGGCGGGGGAGAGCTCGGTGCCGTCCTCCAGCGTCATCTTCTGCTCGGCGTTGTGCGTGTCGAAGCAGTACTGGTGCCGTCCCCGGCGGCAGGCGCGGCATTTTCCGCACACCGCCCGCCAGTTGAGGACCACGTGGTCACCGGGCTCGACGGTGGTCACCCCCTCGCCCACGGAGTCCACCACACCGGCGGCCTCATGGCCGAGCAGGAACGGGAACTCGTCGTTGACGCCGCCTTCGCGGTAGTGCAGGTCGGTGTGGCAGACCCCGCACGCCTGGATCCTGACCACGGCCTCCCCCGGCCCTGGATCGGGCACGACGATCGTGGTCAGTTCGACGGGTGCTCCCTTGGCACGAGAGATCACCCCTTGTACCCGTTCGGACATCCTTGCTCCCCACATGTGGCCGGAAGCAGCGCGGGTGCGCGCCGCTCCCGTCACCATGCCCCGCGGAGCTCACACATGTCCAACAGGTGATGCCTGTGGGATTCATGAGTCGGAGTCATCAATCGGGTGCTCCTCGCGCAACAGGTCGAGGAACGCCCGGGTGGCGGCGGAGGGTTTCGCACCCCTGGGCGTGGCCAGCGCGACCCTCCACCGTGTGCCGCTCGGCAACGGCACGCTCCACAGCCCCGCCGCCTGCGGCTTGTCCACGACCGGGCGCGGTACCACCGCCGCCCCCATCCGTCGATGTACCAGGTCCAGCAGGGTGTAGACGTCGTTGACCTGCAACGCCACACGGCGGGTGATGCCGAACTCGCCGAACGCCCTGTCCGCGCAGTCGCGCGCACCCCATCCCGGGTGCAGGTCCACGTAGTCCTCCCGGGCCAGCAGCGGCAGCACGTCCTCGCCGTCGAGCGCGTGGCCGGGGGCGGCCAGCAGCATCAGCGGCTCCTCGGTGATGTGCCGCAGGTCCACGCCCTCCTCCGCGAGCAGCGTCCCCGCCACCAGGGCGGCGTCCAGGCGTCCGGCACGCAACTGGCCCAACAGTTGCCCGGTGGCCGCCTGTTGGAGGTTGATGGCCACCTCGGGGTGGCGGGAGCGGTATCCGTGCAGTAGCGGAGCCGCCTCCACCACCCCCATGCACTGCTCGGTGCCCAGGGACAGGGTGCCGCGCACCCCGTGGTGGTCGGCGACCATCTCCCTGAGCCCGTCGGCGGCGGTGAGGATGCGTTGGGCCTCGGTGAGCAGCAGCCGCCCGGTCGGGGTGGGAATCACCCGCCGGGTGGTGCGCAGCAGCAGCTGTGCGCCCAGGTCCCGCTCCAGCGCGCGGACCGATGCCGAAAGACCCGACTGGGTGATGCCGAGGAACTCGGCGGCCCGGGTGAAATGCTGCTCCTCGCACACGGCGGCGAAGTGTCTCAACTGTCGAAGCTCCACCGCGTCAGCCTAGCCAGTCGGCCACACCGTCACGGCCGGGAGCGGCCCCTCCGTCGGTCGAGGCGGTGTTTCAGAGGCCCGGGGCAAGCCCCGCGCCCAGGCCGCCGTCCACGGGAAGCTCCGCACCTGAGGTGAAGGTGGCCCCGAAACCGAGGAAGAGCACGGCGCGGGCGACTTCGGTGACGGTGCCGTGGCGTCCCATGGGTGTGGCTTCGTCGCCCATCCGCACGAACTCCTCCCGCTCGGCGTCGGCCATGCCGGAGACCCCCATCGTGGGGGTGTCGGTGAAGCCGGGCGCGACCGTGTTCACCCGGACACCGCGAGGCAGCAGCTCCGAGGCGAGTACCCGGCTGAAGCCGAGCACCGCCGCCTTCGCGCCCGTGTACACGGCCATCCCCGGGGAACTGGTCACGTTCGTCACCGAGGTCGTGAACACGATCGCCCCGCCGTCGGCCACCAGCGGTGCCAGGCGCTGCACCGTGAAGAAGGCCCCCTTGGTGTTGACCTCGAACACCCGGTCATAGGAGTCCTCCGTGACCTGGTCGAACGGGGCGAACTCAGCGGTGCCCACGTTGACGTGCAGCAGGTCGATCCCGCCCGGCCCGGAGCGCACCGCCTCGGCCAGCGCGTCGGTGTCGGCAGGGACGGCCACGTCGGCGCGTACCGCGTGCGCCCTCGGCCCCAACCGGCCGCGCGCCTCCTCCAGGCTCTTCTCCCCGCGCCCGGTCAGCACCACCTCGGCCCCTCCGGCGATCAGCGCCTCGGCCACGCCCATCCCCATGCCGTGCGTGCCGCCGATCACCACGGCCCGCTTACCGCTGTAGTCGCCCATCGTGCCCACCTCGTTGTCGGAGGGCGGCCCCTCGCCGCCCTGCTGGAACCACGGTGGCGGCGGCCGCCACGGGTGTCCCACGGGACCGCTACGGTTGCCGCATGCGTTTCGGGGTGCTGGGTCCGCTGGCGGTGCGGACCGACGACGGTGAGCCCGTCCGGATCCGCGACACCAAGGTCCGCGCCCTGCTGGCCTCCCTGCTTCTGGCCCGGGGACGGCTAGTGTCCGCTGACCGCCTCGTACGCGATCTGTGGGGCGACACGCCGCCCGCGCGTCCTGCGGCCGTCCTCCAGGCCCGGGTCTCCCAGCTGCGCGGCGACCTGGAGCGCGCCGAATCCGGGGCCCGCTCCCTGGTCCGCCACCGCGCGCCCGGCTACCTGCTGGCGGCCGACGACGTCGACGCCACCCGGTTCGAGACTCTTCTGCTCAGGGCGGCACGGGGCGCGGACCCGCGCGAACGCGTCGACCTGCTCACCCGGGCCCTGGATCTGTGGCGCGGCCCCGTGCTGGCGGAGTTCGCCGAGACCGAACCGGCCCTGTCCGCCGCGGTTCGCTGGGAGGAGCTGAGGACGGCCGCCCTGGAGGACCGGGCCGAGGCCTGCCTGGACCTGGGCGAGCACGCCGCGCTGGCCGCCGAACTGGCCGACGTGGCAGCCCGCCACCCCTACCGCGAACGCCTGCACGCCGCCCGCATCCGCGCCCTCTACGGCGCGGGCCGCCAGAAGGAGGCGCTGGCCGCCTACGAGCGGCTGCGCTCCCGACTGGCCGACGAGATGGGTATCGACCCGGGGCCCGCGCTGGTGGCCCTGCACCGGGCGGTCCTGGCCCAGGACCCGGCTCTGGAACCCGTAACGGGCACCGCGCCTTCGACCGGTGCCACGGCGGTCGAGGGCCCGGACCTCGCCCCGGACACGGCCGCCCACGGGCGGACAGCCCGCCCGTACGGGATTCCGCCCCTTCCCGCTCCGGTCGGGGACCTGATCGGCCGGGACGAACAACTCCACGATCTGCGCTCCCTTGTGGGTGTGCGGCGGCTGGTCACCCTCACCGGTCCCGGCGGGGTCGGCAAGACACGTCTGGCCCTGGCGACGGCACGCGCCCTGGCCCCCGACAGGGCCCTGCTCGTGGAGCTGGCCGCTCTCGTGCCCGGCGGCGATCCCGTTCCCGCCCTGGCCGCCGCCTTGCGGATCCGCGACGACGATTCCGCGACCGGTTCCGGCCCGTCCGAACGGATCGCAGAACTCCTACAGGACAGGCACGTCCTGCTCGTCCTCGACAACTGCGAGCACGTGGCCGACCCCGTGGCGGACACAGTCTCCCGCTTCCTGAGGTCCGTGCCCGACCTGAGTGTCCTGGCCACCAGCCAGGCCCCCCTGAACGTGACGGACGAGTACCTGTACGCGGTACCTCCGCTGGACCTGCCCGAACCCGGCGCTGACGAGCCCGCGGTCATCGCCGCATCCGGGGCGGTGCGGCTCTTCGCCGAGCGCGCCCGGGCGGCCGCGGCCCCGTTCACCCTCGACGCCGGCACCGCCCCGGCCGTGGCCGCGGTCTGCCGACGCCTGGACGGCATCCCCCTCGCGCTCGAACTGGCCGCCGCCCGGCTGCGGCACATGCGCGTGTCCGATCTCGCCGCCCGCCTGGACGACCGCTTCGCGCTGCTCGGGGGCGGTCGCCGCGACGCCCCCGCCCGCCAGCGGACCCTGCGGGCGATGATCGACTGGAGCTGGGAGCCCCTCTCCGCGTCCGAGCGCGCCGTGCTCAGCCGTCTGGCGGTGCACGCCGACGGCTGCGACCTGTCCACCGCCGAGGCGGTGTGCTCCGACCCCGGTACCGTCCCGGCCGGGGAGGTGCTGGGTCTGGTCGGCGCGCTCGTGGACCGGTCGCTGGCCATGGCCGTCGACCACCCCACCGGGACCCGGTACCACCTGCTGGAGTCGGTGGCCGCCTACGCCCTCGAACGGCTGGAGGAATCCGGGTGCGCCCGCCGGGCCCGGGCCCGCCACGCCGCCCACTTCGCCGACTTGGCCGAGCACGCCGACGCGCGGCTGCGCGGCCCCGAGCAGGGCTACTGGCTCCGGTGCCTGGACGGTGAATCGGCGAACCTACGCGCGGCCCTGGCCTTCGCGGTGGAGGAGGGCGACGCCCGTTCGGCGCTACGCCTGGCCAACGCCCCGGTCTGGTACCGCTACCTGCGCGGGCGCGCCGGAGAGGCGCGCACCACTCTGGACGAGGCCCTGTCCGTGCCGGGAGGCCCTCCCGGAGCCGTGGCCGAGGCACGTGTGTGGCGGGCAGCCCTGGCCGTGCCCGCCTCCGAGGAGGGCCGGTACCGAAGCGCCGCCGTCCACGAGGACCTGGCCCGGGTGGAGGACCCGGCGACGCGCGCACGACTGGCCTGGTTCGTGGAGTTCGCCAGTTGGGGGCTCGGCGATCCGGCGCGTGCCACCGACCGGATGGAGCGGTCCCACGAGGACCTTCGACGGGCGGGCGACGGCTGGGGAGCGGCGGTCGCCCTGGTCGCCCTGGTCGGCCTGGCCCAGGCGGCGCTCGGGCGGGGCGACCTCGCCGGCGCCCGGAGCCGGGCGCGGGAGGCAGAACGTGCCCTGCGCGCACTCGGCGACCGGTGGGGGGTCCTTCAGGCGTCCGACGTCCTCGCCCAGGTCGCGGAGGCGTTCGGCGTCTTGGGGGAGACGGCTCGGCTCCATGAGGAGGGACTGCGCATCGCCGAGGAGTTTCGGCTGTGGCACACGGTCTCGCTGAAGCTGTCCGGACTGGGTCGGGTGGCCCTGCTCGGGGACGACCTGGAGCGCGCCGACGTCCTACACGAGCGGGCACTGCGTGTGGCGGAGGAGAACGCGGACGTGGTGGGTGAGCAGTTCGCGGACGCCGGGATCGTCCTGGCCGCCCGCCGCCGGGGCGATCTGGACCGGGCCGAGCGGTTGCTGCGCCGACACCTGGAGTGGAACCGGCACGCGGACGGCTGGATCGGTACCGCGTTCATCCTGACGCAGCTGGGATTCGTCGCGGAGCAGCGAGGCGACGCGGAACAGGCGTTGGAGCTGCACGGGCGGGCCCGGGTGGAGGCCGAACGCGGCGGAGACCCCCGAGCGGTCGCCCTGGCGTTGGAGGGGCTGGCCGGGGCGACCGCGCTGGCAGGCGAGCGCGGCCGTGCGGCGGGGCTGTTGGATCGGGCCGAGGCGCTGCGCGAGCAGACGGGGGCGCCGCTGGCGGTCGCGGAGCGGTGGGACGTCGACCGGATCACCGGGCGGCTGGCCGAGTGACCGGGCGGCCGCCCGGACGTGGAACCGGCGCAGGCCGAGCACGCCGGTCACTCCGCCGCTCCGGGGCGGACGATCATGAGCACGACGACGACCGACCACACCAGGTTGTAGATCCCGGCGAGCATCGACAGCGTGCGCAGCCCCTGGGGGTCGCCCGGCTCGCGGAGAGCGTCGCGCTGGCGCGGGTAGATCTGCGCGGCGAGCAGGACGCCTGCGGCGGCGGTCAGGAGCATTGCGACGGTGATCCAGAGCTCGCCCATCCGGCCCTGGAGGAGGGCCAGGGCGATCCCGGCCACGGGGACGATGACCCCGGCGATGGTGTAACCGCGGGTGATGCGGTGCAGTAGTGCGGCCACGGCGGGGTTGCGCTCACCGGAGGAGCGCGCTCCGGGCCGCGTGTCCGCGGCTGGGCCGACGGTGGCGGGGACGCCGTCGGCGATCGGCACGAACCGGGGGAAGAGGCTGGTCGCGACGGCCGAGCCGCCGACGAACACGATGGCGGCCAGTACGTGGACCGAGAGCAGCAAGTGTTCCATGGGGTCTCCCTCATCCTTCAGGTTGCCTGAAGCCTACCCCCTGCTTCAGGCAATCTGAAGCAGGGGGTGGTCCACGACCCGGAAGGGCCGCTGGAAGAGGGAAGGCGTCGGTCAGGAGGCGCCCGGGGCGCCGAACGCGGCGCGTATGGCGTCGCCTACCCGCCGCTGGACGGGATCGGCGTCCGGTCCGAACATCCCGATGTCCACCGCCGACACAGCCTCCTTCGACGCGTCGAGCAGGCGGGCGCCCTCGGGCGTGAGCTCGATCGCCGAGGCGGTCCCGGCGCGGGCCGTGTGGTCGCGCACCAGCCCGGCGGCGGCCAGCGACTTCACAGAGCCGTGCACGCTCTGGACCGTGACCCCCGACATCCGCGCCAGCTCGCTGAAGGAGGCACCCGGAACCCCGGCGATGTGGCCGAGCAGTCCGAGCCGGGCCACCGTGAGGTCCAGAGGCGCCAGCGCGGTGTTCAGTTCGGCTTCGACCCTGCGCGCCAGGGTCAGGATGATGATGGACGGACTGGTCACGGGCGGACCGGGGCGGTGGTTCTCGGTGCTCACCCTCCCAGTCTCTCCCACCGCGCGGGGCGGCCCCGCCTGCCCGGAGCACTCGGCCCGGTGCTGTGCCCGGAAGGTGCCGTGGAAGCGTCTGATGCCCACCAGCGACGTTTCCAGCCGGTTCCTAGCGGGTGAAGTCGTCGGGGCCCCGGGCGGGGCCGTGGTAGAACTCGCGCGTCGGCTCGTCGTCGGGCACAGGCGGGTAGGTGGGGCCCTCCTCGTCGGGCACATGGTGGGTGCCGATCTCCATGCCCCAGGTCCGCATCGCTCTGGCGACCGCGTTGCGCAGGTCGGGGAGCATCGCGTACAGCGCGTCGCCGGGGCAGGCGGTGGCGTTGAAGTCGCGGTGGCCGAGGATCGCGCTGTGCGGGTCCAACCTGTAGGCCCCGCACAGCCACGACAGTGTCTCCACCAGGGACTCGGTCAGGGCCGTGGTGGGCCTCTCGTGCGTGTAGAGGCCCTCGTTCTCGATGCCGACACAGGTGCTGTTGTTGTTGGCCACGTGAGCCCCCACGACGTGGCTGCCCTCGCGGATGGCGGGGAAGGAGCGGTTGCGGCCCTCCATGATGTGGCCACCGCGGCTGATGGTCAGCTGTTGCCCGGTGTCGGCCCAACCGTTGCTGTCCATGTGGAAGTTCTGGATCGACCGGGACAGGGCCCGGGCGTGGTCGAGCGAGTAGTCGGTGCTGTTGGCCGTCGCGGTGTGGTGGACCAGGATGTAGCGGGGCGGGACGGCCAGGATCTGGGTCGGACTCGACGGCGGCCGGGCGCCCCAGCTGGCTCTGGCGTACAGACGCGGTTCCGTCTCCCGGGCGGAGGCGCTCGTGGCGCCGACCGCGGTGAACGCCCCGCCGAGGATGGCGGCGCCCGAGGACACTGCCGCTCCGCGCAGGACGGTGCGTCTGTTCGGACCTGACCGGTGGGTGTTGGGCATGGGTGATCCTTTGGCTCGTGTGGTTACTTGCCAGCTGACAAAAGAACACGGACCACGCACGGTGCGTCAGCGGTTGCGCTGCGGATCTCCGTGTCCTCTTCCGGCCGGGACGTCGGTCCTCTGCCTCGTGGGCGGGGCCGGTCGATGGTGTACGGGCAGCGGGAAAACCATAGGGGCCGGAGGCGGGACCGCGAAGGTCCCGCCCCGGCCTTTGGTTCTCCTTTCCGCTGCCCGGGGCAAGTTTTTTCGAGCTCTCGCGGACGGCCCGCACGCGAAGGGGCCGCCGGATTCCCCACGCCCCTCGCCGGGGTGGTTTTGGCGGCGTTACCGCAGGCTGGCGCCGTGCGGAACGACCATGGAGAGCACCCGGGGCAGGCTCGCCCAGTCGCTGGTGACGGTGGTCGCCCCCGCCTCGGCGAGTTCGCGGACCCGGGCGGCGGCCTCCTCCTCGGAGGGAGCGCTCGGATCGATCGCCGGGGACACCGCGTGGGCGCCGGTCATCACCAGTAGGTAGTCGTTCCGGCCGTACCAGGATGTGTCGACTCCCTCGGTGTAGGAGGGGGCGCTTCCGTCGAAGACCACGAACCACGGGCGCAGATCCTCGGCGTAGCGCTCGCGCGGGTCCCCGCTTCGCGCGCCCAGCACGGCCGGGAACGTGGCCGCCTGGTCCAGGGCGTCCTCGGCGGCCAGGTCGCGCAGGCGCGTTGCCTGCTCCTCGTCCGTCCACAGGTCGTCGAAGGGGTTGCCCTGTTCGAGGGTTCCGGGGGTCAGGTAGACGATCACCCTTCCGGCCAGGGCGTCGCGGGAGGGCCAGCCGTCGGTGCGCACGGCCTCGTCCAGGGTGGTGTGGGTGTCAGCGAGCAGGTCGTCGGGGCGGAACAGGGCGTCGCCGAGGATCTGGTCGGTGAGCGCGTCGAATTCGGCGGGTCCCAGTCCGGAGGCGGCGTGGTAGCCCTTCTTCAGCTCGACCTTGAGAAGCAGCGGCCGGTGGCCGGGGTTGGCCTCGTGCCAGGTGCGCACGTCGCGCAGACAGTCGGTGAGGTCGCCGTCGACACCGCTGCGCAGCTGGTCGGGTGAGGTGGCTCCGGCGCAGTTGTTGTTCTGGCCGACCAGGTCGTGGTTGACCCGCCAGGAGCCGAACCACTCGTCGGCCCACACGTCCAGCTCCAGGAGCCCGGCACCGGAGTCGAGGGCGTCGGCGAAGTGGGGGAACGTGCCCTTGTCATAGGCGTTGTGCACACCCACGGAGGTGGTCTGGGAGAGGGCGCCCTCGGCGGCCGAGGCGCTGGCGGGGACGGCGGTCAGGGCGAGGGCGAACGCGGCGCAGGTGAGCGCGGCAGTACGAGCGGGGGGCATGGGGTCCTTCCGCGCAGGGGGTTACTGACTGGTTGTCAACCAAACACAGGTAACCGTCTGTGCGCAAAGGGTCATACGACGGAAAATGACGCGGGGCCCAACGGGACACGAAGTCCCGTCGGAGTCCATATGGGTTTCGGTCAGGCCGCGGGCTCGGCGGGCCGCTCCTTCTCCTTCGCACTGGGCGTCAGCCGCCCGGTGCGGTGCAGCCACCAGTCCGCGACCAGGGTGCCCGCGGGAGGTACGGACGCGGCCAGGGCCGCCAGGGTCGGCCACAGGCTCCAGCGCAGGTGGAGCGCGGCGACGATCGTGACGACCACGTAGAGCATGAAGGCTCCGCCGTGCAGGGGGCCGAAGAGGTGTACGCCCGCCTCGTCACCGCTGCCCAGGTACTTGACGTACATGCCGCCCAGGAGGCCGAACCAGGTCAGGGCCTCGATGACCGCCACCACGCGGAAGACGGTCGCTGTGACGCGGGGACTGATGCTCACGCTGTTCCTCAGACTCGTTCTGGCTCGACACCGGCGGTCCCGGGCCGGGCCCGGAACGATCCCAGGGTAGGACACGCTTCCGGGTGCCCCGCTTCGGGGCGGACGGTGCGGACACGCGGCGGGCGAGCCCGCGTACCCGCACCGGGTAGCCGCTAGGCCAGGGCTTCCACGACGGTCTCGGCGGCCTCGGCGACCAGGGCTTCGTCGTACTCGGCGTCCGCCTCGTCACGGCTGGACATGACCGCGAGGACGATGGGGTCGCCCTCCGGGGGCCACAGGACGGCGATGTCGTTACGCGTCCCGTACGCTCCGCCGCCCGTCTTGTCGCCGACCTCCCAGTTCTCGGGGACCCCGGCGCGGATCAGCTCGTCGCCGGTCGTGTTGTTGATGAGCATGTCGGTGAGTACGGCGCGCCGGTCCTCGGGCAGTGCGTCCCCGAGCGTGAACTTCTCCAGGCTCTCGGCCATGGCGCGCGGAGTACTCGTGTCCCGGGTGTCCCCGGGTGCCGCCTCGTTCAGCTCGGGCTCGATCCGGGCGGCCTCGATCACGTCGTCGCCGATCCCCTCCATCGCCTCGTCGAACCCCTGCGGGCCGCCCAGCTCATCGAACAGCAGGTTGGCGGCGGTGTTGTCGCTGTAGCGGACGGCGGCGTCGGTCACTTCCAGCAGGGTCATCCCGGTGTCCACGTGCTGCTCGGTGATCGGCGCGTAGCTGAGCAGGTCGTCCTCGGTGTAGGTGATGACCTCCTCCATCTCCTCGGGCGTGTTCTGCTGGAGTACCAGGCCCGCGGTGAAGGCCTTGTGGGCGGAGGCGTAGGCGAAACGCTCGTCGGGGCGCTGGACGACCTCCTCGCCGGTGCCGGTGTCCACCGCGTAGACGCCCAGCCGTGCGTCGAACTCCTCCTCCAGCCGCTCGAACTCGCCGGCGAGCTCGGCCGAGGCGTCGGCGGCGTTGGAAGCCGCCGACGCCTCCGACTCCGGGCCGGAACCGGAGGCCCCGCAGGCGGTGACGGGGATGAGGGTGAACGCGGCCAGGGCCGCGAGCCCGGTACGTCGGTCGGGTGAAAGCAGCATCTGTCTGTTCTTCCTGTCCTGGGCGATGTGTGTCGCGCGACTGTTATGGACTACTTGGTCCAGAATGTGATCCGGCGCGGAGCGCCATGCGCGCCGCCGCCCCTGTCGGGTCGGCATCTGTCAGCAGTCTGACCACCGACAACGATGCTGTCCAAGACAGAAACGGCTACTTCCATGCCGAAACGGCATAGTGTGAGGCTATGGACCTCGTCGGCGCCTGTAAGGCGTTCGTGAGCGTGGGCGAGAGGGGCAGCTTCACCCTCGGAGCCGCCGCCGCGCGCATACCCCAGCCCGTCGCCAGCAGACGTGTCGCCGCCCTGGAGGAACACCTGGGCGCGCGCCTTTTCGACCGCTCCACCCGCCGCGCCACCCTCACCCAGTTCGGCCGCGACATGCTGCCCTCGGCCAGGCGCCTGGTCCAGCTGGCCGAGGAGATGGAGCACGACGCCGAACGGGCGATGCTGCGGCCCCTGCGCCTGGCCGTCCCCGACACCTGTTCCGCGCGCGACCTCGCCCTCCTGGGCGCCGAAGCCCGGGAGGAGGGAATCCACCTGGACCTCCGTCCCGCCGCCCCCGCCGCGCGGGCCGAGCTCCTGGGTTCCCGGGAGGTCCGCGCCGCCCTCTCCAGCGTGCCGCCGGGGGAGGCCGCCTGGTCGGTCCCGCTGGGCCTGGGGAGCGCCGGAGAGCCCCGGGCCGGCGTCGTCTACGTCGAGACCCTGCGACTCGGCCGCGACAGCCTGTCCTCGCGCGGGCGACGTATCTGGCTCCAGCCCGAGGACGACGTCCCACACGTGCGCGACCCCCTGACCCGCCTGCGCGACGCCGTGGGCCTGCGACCCGCGCAGGTCTCGGTCGCCGCCTCACTGGCATCGGCCGCCGCGGAGGTCCTGAGCACGGACGACCTTCTGCTGTGCTCATCACGGCAGGCCGAGGACCTGGGGTTGTGCTGGCGGCCGACGGGTGAGATACGCCTGGCCCGGGGCTACGACGTGGTCGCCGAGACCGGGGACGAGAGCGAGCGCATGCGCACACTCCTGCGGCTGAGTATCGCCCGGTGCCTGGGCGCGCCGACCGAAGGGGGGAACGGATGAACACCACGGCCCTGATCCGCGGGCTGCGCGGCGAACTCGACGAGGCGGGCCTGCACGGATCGTTCCTCGTACGGGACCTGCACACGGGCGAGGAACTGGGCATCGAGCCGGATCTGGAGTTCTCCACGGCCTCGCTCGTCAAGGTCCCCCTCGCGATCGCCGTGCTCGAACGGATCCGGGCGGGGGAGATCGACGGCGGCGCACAGCTCCTCGTGCAGCCGGGCGGGAGCACCGTCCCGGGACCCACCGGGCTGAGCAGGTTCCGCCACCCGGCCCGGATCAGTGTCGAGGACCTGCTCTACCTCAGCATGTGCCTGAGCGACAACACCGCCACGGAGACCCTCTTCGGGCTCACACCGCCCGAACGGGTCGCCGCGTCGCTGCGCGCGGCCGGTCTGCGGGGCATCACCGTTCGGCACACGATGCGCGACCTCAACGAGACCCCCGCCGACCGGCTCGGCCCCGACGAGGTCCACCTCGCCCACTCCCTGGCCATCGGCGAGGGCACCGCCGGGCGCGGCCACCGGATCCCACAGCTCGACGTGACCCGCGCCAGCTCCGGTTCGGCCCGGGCGTTCACCGATCTTCTGGAGGCCCTGTGGACCCCCTCCCGGATCGCCCCGGACGTGGCCGCCCGGGTGCGGGAGCTGATGGGCGGCAACGTGCTGCGGCAGCGCCTGGCGCCCGACTTCACCTCCGACGCCTCCCAGTGGTCGTCCAAGACGGGGACCCTGCTCAACCTGCGCCACGAGTGCGGGGTGGTCGAGCACACCGACGGCCAGGCCTTCGCCGTCGCGGTGCTGACCGAGTCGCGGGTGCCCGCCTTGCACCAGCCGGGGGCCGAGGCGCTCATGGCGCGGGTGGCGCGTTCCCTGCGCGACCACCTGCGCGCGGGGCAAGGATGACCGGTGGTGACTGGTCCGGGGAAGCCGGGTCACGCTCCCGGGGTGGCGGAACCATCCCGGTGAGCCAGCGGACTCAGCTCCGTACGGGAAGGCCGAGCGCGGGGGCCAGCCGGGCCAGAACCCCCAGGAGATCGCCGTCGGCGGCCAGCGGCTGGATCGCGACGTGGTCCGCGCCCGCCTCCAGGTGTCCGTGCAGGTCCATTGTCGCGGACTCCGGGCCGCCCTGAGCGACCAGGGCGTCGACCAGCGCGTCGCTTCCGCCGTCGGCGAAGTCGGCGTCGGTGAAGCCGAGGCGCCGGAAGTTGGCGAGGTAGTTGACCAGGCCCGCGTCGAGGTAGGGGCGCAGCCCCTGCCTGCCGACCGCCCGCGTCTGCTCGCGGCCGCCGCCCAGGGCCACCTTGTGCTCGGGGGCCAGAAGCGGGCCGTCACCGAGTTCCTCCCTCGCGGCGCGCGTGAACTCGGGGTTGACCAGGTACGGGTGGCTGCCGACGGCGCGTTCGGCGGACATGCGGAGCATCCGCGGTCCCAGCGCGGCGACGACGCGCCGGTTCTCGGGGACACCCTCCCTGTCGAGGACGCGCAGGTAGTCCACCACCGCCTGGAAGGGTTTTGCCGCTTCGGGGCCGTTCGCCTCACGGTGTCCCGCGCCGATGCCGAGCAGGAACCGTCCGGGGTGCTCGGACTCGATCCGGCGGAAGGAGGCGGCCACCGCTGCGGCGTCCGCGCTCCAGATGTTGACGATGCCGGTCGTGACCGCGATCCGCGACGTCGCAGACAGGGCGGTGGCCACGGTCTCCAGGTCGGCGCCGGGAGACGCGCCGACCCAGATGGTTCCGTAGCCGAGGCGTTCGATCTCCGTGGCCGTCTCGGCGGTGAGGTCGGACTGCCGGATCCACACACCGTGGGTCCCCAGGTCTACGGATGTGGCGCTCAGGCTCATGGAAAGGCTCTCCTTGGTGGTGTGTCGGCGGGGACGCCGTTCCCGTCCGTCCCGCCGGTCGGGCCGTGCCCTGTCCTGCCCGGCCACATTACGCTCACCAGGGGTGTTTGCTCCACTTCGCTTCGGAGTGTCCGCCGGGTCGCCGTGAGCCGCTCCCGGAAGAGGCCCACAACGGGTGCAGGTGGGTGGCGGCGCCCGCGTGCACGGCCTCGGAGACCGCGTCCAGCACCGGTGAGCGCAGGTTCCACCGCTGCCAGTACAGGCGCACGTCCACCGGGCGGCCCGGGGCCAGCGCCACCAGCCGCCCGGCGTCGATGTCAGCCGAGCACTGGCGCTCGGGGACCACACCCCAACCGAACCCGAGCACGACCGTCCGGGCGAAGTCCTCCGAGGCCGGGATGTGGTGCCGGGGCCCGGAGGGCTCGCTTCCGGTGGCCTCGCGCAGGAACCGGTCCTGTAGGTCGTCCCTGCGGTCGAAGTTGACCACCGGGGCCTGTGGGAGCAGATCCGGGTCCGCCCGGCCACCCAGGTACTCCTCGTTGAAGTCGGGGCTGCACACGGCTTGGTAGCGCATCGAGCCGAGCCCGGCCACGGTGCACCCCTGGACCGCCTCGGGGGTGGAGGTCACGGCGGCCATCACCGTGCCCGAGCGCAGCAGTGACGTGGTGTGCTCCTCGTCCTCGCGGTGGATCTCGAAGACCGCGCCCAGGTCGGCGGGCAGGTCGGCCAGCGCCTCCAGGAACCAGGTGGACAGGCTGTCGGCGTTGACGGCCAACGGCACCGACACCCGGCCCCGCTCCTGGCCGCCCAGCCGGAGCTCGGCGGCGGTGTCCTGGTCCAGCAGCAGCACCTGGCGGGCGTAGCGCAGCACGGCGTCCCCGGCCGCGGTGGTCCGGACGGGGTTCGTGCGCTGCACCAGGACCTTGCCCGCCGCCTGTTCCATCGCCCTGACCCGCTGGGACACGGCCGAGGCCGTCACGTGCAGGCGCCGCGCGGCGGACTCGAAGGTGCCCTCGTCCACCAGGGTGGTCAGGGTGTTCAGGTGGTCGAACTGAAACGGCATATTAAGCCTCTCTCATGCTTCCTAAGAAAGTTTAGCTTTACTGCATGTGGTGCTCGGTCCTACCGTTCGGACGGTGAACGCGACATTTCTTCTTCCCGCCCTGCTCGGTTTCGGTACCGGACTGGCGCTCATCGTGGCCATCGGCGCCCAGAACGCCTACGTCCTGCGGATCGGCATCGAAGGCCGCACGAGCACCGTCCTACCGGTGGTGCTGGTCTGCGCCCTGTCCGACGCCGTACTCATCGCGGCCGGGGTCCTCGGTGTCGGCGCCGTCGTCGAGGCCGCTCCCGTCGCCGTCGTCGTGGTCCGCCTCCTCGGAGCGGGCTTCCTCATCGTCTACGGCCTGTCCGCGGCGCTCCGGGTCCTGCGTCCGGGCGCGCTCGTGGTCAGCGGTGCCCTGCGGGACGGCCGCCGGGCCGCCGTGGTGACCGCGCTGGTGCTCACCTGGCTCAACCCGCACGTGTATCTGGACACGGTGGTCTTCCTCGGTTCCCTCGCCAACCAGCAGGACGGTGGCGCCCGCTGGTGGTGGGCGGCGGGCGCCGTCACGGGCAGCTTCACGTGGTTCCTGGGCCTCGGTTTCGGCGCCCGGCTGCTGCGCCCCCTCTTCGCCAGGCCGGGTGCCTGGCGCGTCCTGGACGCGCTCATCGCCGCCGTCATGCTCACCCTGGGCGCGCGCATGGCCCTCGGAGCATGAGGCCCGCCCGTCCACGGCGCCGCCGTCCCCGTTCTGTCCGGCTGCGCACACCCTGGTCATAAAACGTTTCAAGCTCAGAGATGTCCGCTGACCAGGGGGCTCCATGGGTAGGTCTTGACATGCAGGAAGAGCTGGGGGTAGTTTCAGCGAAACCTGAGTGAAACGATTCAATTACCTCACTCGCCGGTCTCGCCGGCAGGTGTGCCCTCCCCGAACGGAGCCCCACCGTGGCAGCACTCCCCGAACGCCGCGCGGACGCCCTGGACGTCCTGCGGCGCCAGCACATCGAACTCCCCTCCTGGGCGTTCGGGAACTCCGGGACCCGGTTCAAGGTGTTCGCGCAGCCCGGTGTCCCCCGCGACCCCTGGGAGAAGGTCACCGACTCCGCCCAGGTGCACCGCCTCACCGGCGTCGCCCCCACGGTCGCCCTGCACATCCCCTGGGACAAGGTGGACGACTACGCCGCACTCGCCGCCCACGCCCGCGACCTGGGCATCGGCATCGGCACCATCAACGCCAACGTCTTCCAGGACGACGACTACAAACTCGGCAGCGTCACCAACGCCGACCCGGCCGTGCGCCGCAAGGCGATCGACCACCTGCTGGAGTGCGTGGACGTCATGGACGCCACCGGATCGCGCGACCTCAAGCTGTGGTTCGCCGACGGCACCAACTATCCCGGCCAGGACGACCTGCGCACCCGCCAGGACCTCCTCGCCGAGGCCCTGTCCGAGGTCTACGACAGGCTCGGCCCCGACCAGCGCATCCTGCTGGAGTACAAGCTCTTCGAGCCCGCCTTCTACGCCACCGACGTCCCCGACTGGGGCACCGCCTACGCCCACTGCCTGGAGTTGGGCGAGAAGGCCGTGGTCTGCGTCGACACCGGCCACCACGCCGCGCACACCAACATCGAGTTCATCGTCGCGTTCCTGCTGCGGGCCGGGAAGCTCGGCGCCTTCGACTTCAACTCGCGCTTCTACGCCGACGACGACCTCATGGTCGGCGCCGCCGACCCCTTCCAGCTCTTCCGCATCATGTACGAGGTCGTGCGCGGCGGCGGCCTGGCCGCCGACACCGGGGTCGCGTTCATGCTCGACCAGTGCCACAACATCGAGCCCAAGATCGCCGGGCAGATCCGCTCGGTCATGAACGTGCAGGAAGCCACCGCCAAGGCCCTGCTGGTGGACACCGACGCGCTCGCCGCCGCCCAGCGCGAGGGCGACGTCCTGGCCGCCAACGCCGCCCTGATGGACGCCTACAACACCGACGTGCGTCCCCTGCTCGCCGACCTGCGCCAGGACCAGGGGCTGGACCCCGACCCCATGGCCGCGCACGCCCGTTCCGGCTACGTGGAGCGTGCCGTCGAGGAGCGCAAGGGCGGCGCCCAGGCCGGGTGGGGCGCGTGAGCCAGCAGCCGACCACGCCAGAGCACAGCAGCACCGAACAGGGAGACACCGTGTCCGACTCCGTCGTCGAACAACTCCTCGCCCGCAGCAACACCCTCGGCTCGGATCCGCGCAACACCAACTTCGCGGGCGGCAACGCCTCCGCGTCGGGCACCCGTACCGACCCCGTCACCGGTCAGCCCGTCGACCTGCTGTGGGTCAAGGGTTCCGGCGGCGACCTGGGCACACTCACCGAGGACGGCCTGGCCGTGCTGCGCCTGGACCGTCTGCGCGCCCTCGTGGACGTCTACCCCGGCGAGGAGCGCGAGGACGAGATGGTCGCCGCCTTCGACCACTGCCTGTTCGGCAAGGGCGGCGCCGCACCCTCCATCGACACCGCCATGCACGGTCTGCTGAGCGCCGCGCACGTGGACCACCTGCACCCCGACTCCGGCATCGCCCTGGCCACCGCGGCCGACGGTGAGCGCCTGACCCGCGAGTGCTTCGGCGACCGCGTGGTGTGGGTGCCCTGGCGCCGCCCCGGCTTCCAGCTCGGCCTGGACATCGCCCAGGTCGCCGAGGAGAACCCGAACGCCATCGGCGCCGTCCTGGGCGGTCACGGCATCACCGCCTGGGCCGAGACCAGCGAGCAGTGCCAGGCCAACTCCCTGGAGATCATCCACACCGCCGAACGCTTCCTCGCCGAGCAGGGCCGGCCCGAACCCTTCGGCCCCGCCCTGGACGGCTACGGCGCGCTGCCCGCCGACGAGCGCCGCGAGCGCGCGGCCGCCCTGGCCCCCGTCATCCGCGGCCTGGCCTCCACCGACCACCCGCAGATCGGCCACTTCACCGACAGCGACGTGGTCCTGGACTTCCTGGCCTCGACGGAGCACCCGCGCCTGGCCGCGCTGGGCACCTCCTGCCCCGACCACTTCCTGCGCACCAAGGTCCGCCCCCTGGTGCTCGACCTGCCCGCCGGCACGCCGCTGGAACAGGCCGTCACCCGGCTGCGCGAGCTGCACGAGGAGTACCGGGCCGAGTACCGCGCCTACTACGAGCGCCACGCCGACCCCGACAGCCCCGCCATGCGCGGCGCCGACCCGGCGATCGTTCTGGTCCCGGGCGTGGGCATGTTCTCCTTCGGCAAGGACGCCAAGACCGCGCGCGTGGCGGGCGAGTTCTACGTCAACGCCATCAACGTCATGCGCGGCGCCGAGGCGGTCTCCACCTACCGGCCCATCGAGGAGTCGGAGAAGTTCCGCATCGAGTACTGGGCGCTGGAGGAGGCCAAACTGGCCCGCCTGCCCAAGCCCAAGCCTCTCGCCACGCGGGTCGCCCTGGTCACCGGCGCGGCCAGCGGCATCGGCAAGGCGATCGCCACCCGGCTGGCGTCCGAGGGCGCGTGCGTGGTCGTGGCCGACCTGGACGCCGACAAGGCCGCCGGGGCCGCCGCCGAGCTGGGCAACGCGGACAAGGCCGTGGGCGTGGCCTGCGACGTCAGTGACGCCGACGCGGTCGCCCGCGCCCTCAACGAGGCCGCGCTGGCCTTCGGCGGGGTGGACCTGGTGGTCAACAACGCCGGGCTGTCCATCTCCAAGCCGCTGCTGGAGACCACCGAACGCGACTGGGACCTGCAACACGACGTCATGGCCAAGGGGTCCTTCCTGGTCTCCCGCGAGGCCGCCCGCGTGATGACCGCCCAGGGCATGGGCGGCGACATCGTCTACATCGCCTCCAAGAACGCCGTGTTCGCCGGGCCCAACAACGTCGCCTACTCCGCGGTCAAGGCCGACCAGGCCCACCAGGTGCGGCTGCTCGCCGCCGAGCTGGGCGGCGAGGGTATCCGGGTCAACGGCGTCAACCCCGACGGGGTGGTGCGCGGCTCGGGCATCTTCGCCGGTGGCTGGGGAGCCCAACGGGCCAAGGTCTACGGTGTCAAGGAGGAGGACCTGGGTGCGTTCTACGCCAAGCGCACCATCCTGGGTCGCGAGGTGCTGCCCGAGAACGTCGCCAACGCGGTGTTCGCGCTGACGGCCGGGGAACTGTCGCACACCACCGGCCTGCACATCCCCGTGGACAGCGGCGTCGCCGCCGCGTTCCTGCGATGAGCGCCGCCAGCGACGCGGCCGCCGGGGGCACGGCGGTCCACGCGGCCGTCGACCTGGGCGCCTCCAGCGGACGGGTCATCACCGGACGGATCGAGGACGGCCGACTGCTCACCGAGGAGGTCGCCCGCTTCCCCAACGAGCCGGTCACCGTGCCCGCCGAAGGCCGCTCCACCCTGCACTGGGACGTGCTGTCCCTGTACGCGGGCGTGGTCGCGGGCCTGCGGCGGGCCGCCCGTCCCCACGGACTGGCCTCGGCGGGGGTGGACTCCTGGGCGGTGGACTACGGGCTGCTGGACGCCGACGGCGCCCTGCTCGGAAACCCCGTCCACTATCGCGACTCACGCACGGACGGGGCCTCCGCACGGGTGTTCGCACACCTGCCCGCCGACGAGATGTACGCGGTCAACGGTCTACAGGTACAGCCGTTCAACACGCTGTTCCAGCTCGCGGCGGCCTCCGGGGCCGCCCAGCTGGCGGCCGCCCGGGACCTGCTGCTGTTGCCCGACCTGCTCGGGTACTGGCTGACGGGGGAGCGAGTCGCCGAGCTGACCAACGCCTCCACCACCGGCATGGTGGACGTGCACGCGCGGCGATGGGCGGACGCGTGCCTGGACCTGCTCGGGGAGCGCTTCGGAGTTCCCGCGCGGGACCTGCTACCAGCGCTGGTCGAGCCCGGAAACGTCGTCGGGACCATCCGGGAGGCGGCCGGGGGAGCGGGACCCGCGGGCACGCCGCTGGTGGCGGTCGGATCCCACGACACCGCCTCCGCCGTGGTGGCCGTCCCCGCCGCCACACCCAACTTCGCCTACGTCTCCTCGGGGACGTGGTCGCTGGTCGGGGTGGAGCTGGAGGCCCCCGTGCGCACGGAGGCCGGACGGGCCGCCAACTTCACCAACGAGCTGGGCGTGGACGGTACCGTTCGCTACCTGCGCAACGTCACCGGCCTGTGGCTGCTCCAGGAGTCGCTGCGCACCTGGCGCGGGCAGGGACGCGAGGTGGACCTGCCCGACCTGCTGGAGCGGGCCGCCCGAGTGCCAGAGCTGTCGTGCGTGGTGGACGTGGACGATCCCCGGTTCCTGCCGCCGGGCGACATGCCCGCGCGGATCGCCGCGTTCGCCGCCGAGACCGGGCAGCGCCCGCCGCAGACCGACGCCGAGGTGGCGCGGTGCGTGGTGGACTCCCTCGCCCTGGCCTATCGGAGGGCGGTCCACCAGGCCGCCGAGCTGAGCGGAACCGACGTGGACGTGGTCCACGTGGTCGGCGGGGGGTCGCGCAACGCCCTGCTGTGCCAGCTCACCGCGGACGCCGTGGGCCTGCCGGTCGTCGCCGGGCCCACCGAGGGCGCCGCCATCGGCAACCTGCTGGTGCAGGCACGCGCGGTCGGGGCGGTGACGGGCGGTCTTGCCGACCTGCGCCGGATCGTCGCCGGCTCCACCGAGACCCGTCGCTTCGAGCCGACCGGACCGCAAGCCCCGTGGGAGGCCGCCGAGCGGCGGCTGTGGAGCTGAGGTTCAGTCCCCGGGGGACCGCCGGTGTTCCGCCCCGGCGGTCCCCCGGCAGTTGTATGTCCGGCGTCATCAGCCAGGCACCCGTAGAGCTTTCAGCGGTGAGCAACCAAGACTGTGGTTGTTCCTCAGCCCGGGCCCTACGGGTGCCTGGCTCAGGTCCACCGAACGCCCTACCAAAACCCCTGCGGCGGGCCACCGCTGCCAGCTCTACGGGCGCCCACGCAAGACGCTCGGCTGGAATACCCCAGCCGAGTGCCTCGCTAAGCTGCTCGCAGCGAGCAACTAGTCATTGGTGTCGCAACGGTCCCCGGAATCCGCCACCTGAGCACCGGCCCCGCCACCGCCGTGCGGTGGAGGTCGTGCGTCAGTGGGACGTGCGCGTGCTGCGTCGGCCGAAGCCGCGGAGCATGCCCTCCTGGTCCTCGGCGGTACGCGGACGCGGGGCCGTGGGCTGCGCCCCCTCCTCCGACTCCACGGCCGCTTCGGGCCGCGCCCCGGTCTGCACGGTCGTCCAGGCCACCGGCCAGAACGCCACGATCGCGGCGACGGCCATCACGTAGAAGGCCCAGAACGGCGGAGCCGCCATCGCCCGGGCTGTCACGACCAGCGCGACAGCCACCAGTGCCGTCAGCCGTCGGCCCATGATCGCGCCGCGGACGACACCCAACGCGAACGCCAGCGTCCCGAGCACGAAGGCCACGGAACCGCTGATCAGCAGCGTCATGAACCACGGGTTCACGGCCTCGATCAGCGCCGCGGGGTCGACACCCGTCTCGATCGCGCCCGCGATGGTCATCTCGATCGCGGGCAGCCCCGCGAGGAGCACGAAGCCCACGATGACCAGGGGGAAGGCCCACGAACTCCACCGCTCCTCGCCCACGTCCCTCAGACGCTCGCGCAGGGCATGAAAAGCGAGGGCGGCCAGTGCGAAGGCCACCAGCGTCAGCAGGTGCGCGGCGGCCCAGCGGGTGGTGTCGGCCTCGACTGCCTCCGCGACGACCTCCGGGGGCGGCGCGGCCGTCCACAGCGGGTGCGGGGGAAGGCTACCGGTCGGCCCGCATGGGCCTCGCGGGTTCCCCGGTTCCGGGGGGAGGGCGGGACCGGCTCCGGACTCCGCCCACGTCGTCTCGGGGACGGGTCTTTCCGGCATCCGCCGTGTTCAGTCGCGGCGTGTCCTGGGAAACCTTCTATGGCTTGATGTGAGGAGCACCGCACTGGTCCGGGTTCGAGCGGCTGTCCGCCGATCCCGCGCGAGGACTGCGTCGGAACGGACGTCTTCACCGTCCGCGCAGCTGAGCCTGGAGAGCCCCGGCGGAGCGCTGCGGACGCGCGACACCACCCGTGGAGAGGACGGACCCGCCATGAAGGAATCCAGTGCCGCGGAGCGGATGCTCGGCGGTCTTCTCGGCGCCAGCCACACGATGGCCATGGAGGACCTGCCGGGCCATGTGGTCGCCTACGCGGACCCCGCCGGGCTGTACCGGGTCCGGATCTACGTGGCCGACGTGCGCCAGGAGATGCTGCTCCTGCTGACCGGACGCGGATCGGATGCAGGCCAGGACCCCGGTGGGTATCCCACACCACTGCGCATCGACGGAACGCTGGCGGGGCGCTCCTTCCAGACCGAGAAGACCCTTCGGGCCTCCTCGGAGGAGGACGACCAATACCGCTGGTGGGTGCCGATGCTGGACGGGACCGAGCGCATGGGGCTCCTCTGGGTGGAGACCTCCGTCGAAGACGCACGGACCCACTGGCTCATGCACCAGCTGGCGTCCCTGATCGCGCTGCTGCTGGTCAGTAAACGGGTACACAGCGACTCCTACGCCAGGCTGATCCGCGTCCAAGAGATGAGCGTGGCGGCCGAGATGCAGTGGAACCTGATGCCGCCGCGTACCTACATCGACGAACACGTGACCATCGACGCCGCCCTGGAGCCCGCCTACCACGTCAGCGGCGACGCCTTCGACTACGCCATGGCGGACAGGAACGTCCACGTGGCCATCTTCGACGCGATGGGGCACGACACCGCCGCCGGGCTGACCGCGAACCTCGCCGTGGCGGCCTGCCGCAACCACCGCCGCCAGGGCGGCGACCTGGCCGAGGTCGCCGCGGGTATCGAACACACCCTGCTCGCCGAGTTCGGGCAGAAGTACAACACCTTCGCCGAGGACGGCCTCTTCGCGCACACACGCTACGTCACCGCCGTCCTGGTCAGCCTGGACACCCGCACCGGCATGCTCACCTGGACCAACCACGGCCATCTGACGCCCGTCATCATTCGGGAGGGGCGCTGGGTGAGCACTCTGGAGTGCGAGCCCTCCCACCCGCTGGGCTCGGACCTGGGCCTGCCGGTCACCACGTGCAGTGAACAGTTGCAGCCCGGCGACCGTGTCATCCTGTACACCGACGGCATCACGGAGGCACGCAACACGGACGGCCGCGAGTTCGGGCTGGACCGGTTCCTGGAGTTCATCCTCCGCCACCACGCCAGCAGCCTCCCCGTTCCGGAGACCCTGCGGCGCCTCATCCACAGCGTCATGGACTACCACGGCGGACATCTCCAGGACGACGCCACCGTCCTCCTCCTACAGTGGCACGGCCCCTGAGAGCCTGTTTCGTCCTGGCCCGGACCTTTGCCGGACGGCTGCACGCCCCGCCCGGAGCGGTCCCGGAAAGGACCCGCCCCGCGCGGAGCCGGGCTCAGGCCTTGCGTGCCAGGCCACAGTACTGGGGGATGTCCCGTGCCTCTCCCACCTCGGTGGGCTCGGGCCGCCAGCGCATGACGGAGACCACCCCGGGGTCGACCAGTTCGAACCCGTCGAAGAAGCGGGTGAAGTCCTCCACCGAGCGCATGTGGTACGGCTGAGCGACGCTCTCCTGCCAGCGCTTCATGGCCTCCAAGGCGCGTTCACCGGTGATCGCGTCCATGTGGGCGAAGACGCCGTCGCACACGGCCAGGAAGCTGCCCGGCGCCAGGGCGTCCATGTACGTGCGCACGATGCCCAGGGCTTCGTCGAGGTCGCCGAAGTGGCCCATCGTGCCCAGCAGGGTCAGGGCGACGGGGCGGCTCAGGTCCAGGGTCTGACGGGCGGCCTCCAGCACCGTGTCGGTCTCACGCAGGTCCGCTCCCACGAACCGGGTCCGGCCCTCGTCGGTACCCACCAGCAGGGCGCGCGCGTGCGCCAGCACCAGCGGGTCGTTGTCAACGTAGACCACGCGCGCGTCCGGGGCGTGGGCCTGGGCCACCTCGTGGGTGTTGTCGGCCGTGGGCAGGCCGGTGCCGATGTCCAGGAACTGGCGGATCCCCTTCTCCTGGACCAGATGGGTGACCGCGCGGCGCAGGAAGAGGCGGTCGCCCCGGGCGGTCTCGACCACCTGCGGTACGAGATCCCTGATGGTGTCGCCCACCTCGCGGTCCACGGGGTAGTTGTCCTTGCCGCCGAGCCAGTAGTTCCACACCCGAGCGGTGTGCGCGACGGTGGTGTCGATGGGGGTGTCCGTCATGGGGACCTTCCGTCTGAGGACGATGCGGGCGAAGTGGTACACGCAGTCTTGTGCGTCCGCCACACGCCCGCAACCTGAAAAGCCCTGCCGGAAGGCCCTGCTGTTGCGGGCTTTTCGCTCGGGACCCGTGACATGAGAAGTCCTCCCCCGGGGGGGGCGGTTCCGGGGAGGGCGCTCTCACGTGCGGAGATGGTCAGTCGGTGGCCGGCTCTGCCGGCGCCTTCGCCTCCGAGAGCGGGGCCTCCTCGGCGGACTCCCGCGGAGCGTTCGGCAGGTCGATGCTGTCGCGCAGCCGGACACGCGGTAGGAACAGCGCCGTGACCAGGCCGAAGACGGCTATCGCCGTGGCGACGAGGAACAGGTCGCCGGTGGCCGAACCGTAGGAGCTCTCGACGACCTCGCGCAGGAACGGCGGCATACCCGCCAGATCCAGGGTGTTGGCGTCCCCGCCTCCGGCGGTGGGGCTGATTCCGGCTTCGGACACGCCCTGGGTGATGTTCGATGCGACCCGGTTGGCCAGGAAGGCGCCCAGTACGGACACTCCCATGGTGCCGCCCAGGGTACGGAAGAAGGTCACCGTGCCGCTGGCCGCACCGATCTCGCGCAGCGGGACGGAGTTCTGCACCACCAGGACCAGGTTCTGCATGGACATGCCGACTCCGAGGCCCATCAGCAGCATCCCCCCGCAGACGATGGCCAGGGACGTGGACTCGTCGATGGTGGACAGGGCGAGGAAGCCCAGTGTCAGCAGCACCATGCCGGTGACCACGTAGGGCTTCACCCGGCCCGAGCGCGAGACCATGCGCCCGGACACGGTCGCCGAGACCATGGTGCCCAGCATGAGCGGAGCGGTCAGCAGACCGGCCTGGGTCGGGGAGTATCCGCGTGCCAGCTGGAAGTACTGCCCGAGGAAGACCGCGCCGCCGAACATCGCCATGCCGACCGCCGCGCTGGCCAGGATGGCGATGACCGTCTCCCGCCGCATGACCAGGTGCAGGGGCACGACCGGCTGGGCCACGCGCGACTCCACCCACACGGCCAGGGCGAGCAGCACGACGCTTCCACCGACCATGGCGCCGGACTGCCAGGAGACCCAGGCGAAGTCGCCGTCCACGAAGGTCACCCACAGCAGCAGGAGGCTGACACCCGAGGCGATGAGCGCGGCGCCCGCGTAGTCCACCCTGGTCTCGGGGCGGCGTACGTCGGGCAGCTTGAGCGTGCGGCTGAGCACTACCAGGGCGATGAGCATGAACGGCACACCGATGAGGAAGCACCAGCGCCATCCCAGGCCGGGCAGGTCTGTGAGGAGGCCGCCGATCAGCGGCCCGCCGACGGTCGCCACGGCCATCACCGCGCCGATGTAGCCGTTGAGGCGTCCACGTTCCTTGGGGCTGACCAGTGAGGCGATGATCACCTGGACCAGGACCTGGGAGGCGCCCATCCCCAGTCCCTGCACGACGCGGAACGCGATCAGCTGGCCGGTGGTCTGCGCGAAACCGCACAGCAGCGAGGAGGCGACGAACAGCACGATCGACAGTTGCAGCAGCCTCTTCTTGTCGAACAGGTCGGCGAGCTTGCCCCAGATCGGGGTGGAGGCGGTGGAGGCCAGCAGCGCCGCGGTCACCACCCAGGTGTACTGCGACTGGGTGCCCTCCAGGGCGCCGACGATCTGCGGCAGGGCGACCGACACGATCGTGCTGCTGAGCATGGTCACGCCCAGCACTGTGAGCAGCCCGCTCAGGGAACGCATGATCGGTGGCCGCCCGGTTTCGGGCAAGGGGCGTGAAGTGCTCAAGGACTGACCTCTGCGGGAAGGAAGGCGCGGCTCCGGTGGGCCGCGGAGACTGCTCGGAGGATGCTCACCAGGCAAAAATGCATATTCGGCATTTTTGCACTCCATGTAGAATAGCACCGTGGACAGGACCCAGGGACTCCGGGAACGCAAGAAGGACGACACCAGGCGGGCGGTGTACACCGCCGCCCTGCGGCTCACCGTGGAACACGGGTTCGACCAGGTCACCACCGAGGCCATCGCCGAGGCCGCCAACATCTCCCGGCGCACCTTCTCCAACTACTTCGCCTGCAAGGAGGACGCGGTCCTGTACGGAGAGCGGCTCTACATGCGGACCCTGGTGCGGTCCCTGCGCGAGCGCCCCGCCGACGAGGATGCCTGGGTCGCCCTGCGCGCCTCCGCGCGAGACCTCTACGCGTCCTGGAACCCCCAGCCCGACCGCGGATGGGCCCTGCGCACACGCCTGGCCCGCAAACACCCCTCACTCCTGGCCCAACAGCTCACCAACCACGCCACACTCGCCCGCGACCTGGAGCAGGCCCTGTCCGGAAGGGAGCATCCGGACGAGATACGCACCGAACTCCTGGTCGCCGTCTACCTCGCCGGTCTGCGCGTGGGCTTGAACACGTGGATCGACGAGGAGGAGCCCCGAGACCTGTCGGAGGTCGTCGAGGAGGTCCTGGACGAGGTCGAGGCGCCGTTCGACAGCTGAGGACCGGAACCGTGGGAATACTGGGGCCCATGGACGACCTGACACTGTCCTTGCTGCCGCCGGTCACCGTCGGCTGCTCCCACGAGCACGCCGCCTGGCCCGGGACCGTGAGCGTCTCCGCGACCACCCTCTACGCGGTCGTCAAGGACATCGCCTCCTCCCTCGGCGACACCAGGCTCGTACTGGTCAACGGGCACGGCGGCAACCACGTGCTGGCCAACCTCGTCCAGGAGTCGGACGGGCGTATGGCGCTCTTCCCCGGCCCCCACGACTGGGAGGCCGCCCGGACCGCCGCCGGGATGGCCACCGACAACGCCCGCGACATGCACGCCGGGGAACTGGAGACCTCCGTGCTCCTGCACACCCACCCGCACCTGGTCCGGCCCGGGTACGAGCACGCCGACCACACCACGGGCGGGCGCGACCACATGCTCACCGTGGGGCTGGCTCCCTACACCGCCTCGGGGGTGGTCGGCCCTCCCTCGCTGACCACGGCCGCCAAGGGTCGCGCCCTGCTCGCCGCGCTCGCCGACGCCTTCACCGGGTACCTGGCGGCGCTGGAGGAGCCGCCCCAGCAGTACCGCCGCGCCGGGCAGGGCGGCGTTCCTTCCTCCGAGCCCCAAGGCCCGAGGCGTCCGCGCGCATGACGCGAGCCCCTCCGGGCAGGCTCCAAGCAAAGATTTCGGGTAACTGACACCGCGTAAAACGAGCCGAAGGGTCACCGATGACCTCTTTCGTCTTCGCCGTGTTCTCGTTGGCGCACCTGTGCCTGACCGTCTGGCTGGTCAGACTGGCGCTCGTACGGCGCTCCTCGCACACCTGGCTGGTCGCGGCCGTGGCCGCCGGGCTCGTCTACGACAACGCGATCGTGGCACTGGGCTCCTCCGTTGGCGCCGGTGACCTCCTGCTCGTACTGAACCTGCCACGCTTCGTCGTGCACGCTCTGGTCACTCCGCTCCTGGTCGTCTTCGCGGTCGGGGCGGCCCGTGACCTCGGGCTCGCCTGGGCGCGCACGCGAGCGGTCCACGCAGGGTTCTCCGTGCTGGCGGCCACGCTGATCGTCTACGGTGTGGTGGCCGATCTCGTCGGGCTCACCCTGGTGCCGGGCCGCGAGGGCGACGCGCTGCGTTACTCGGCCGCCGAGCCGACCGTGCCGGTCCCGTCCGTGGTGACCATCGTGGTGCTGCTCCTGGTCGGTGTGGCGCTGCTCGTGCGGGCGCGCAGCGGATGGATGCTGCTGGGTGCCGCGACCATGCTCGCGGTCTCGGCCGTGCCCAACGCGCCGCTGGCGGTGGGCAACCTGGGCGAAGTGGCGCTCATCGCCGGGCTCGCCCTCACCGCGCGGAAGGCTGGTCACGCCTCTCCGTGCCCCTTGGCGTGACCTGGTTAAACTCCTGTCCCCGCGATGCGGGGCATTCCGTTGGGAGACCTCTGCGGCCGTTGAGGACCGTTGGGGGAGGTTCCCGTCTCCCAAAAATCTCCCACTCGCGGGTGGGAGACGCCCGTCTCCCACCCGGGCGGGCTGAGGGCCTTGTGCTCCGTGAAGGCTCCTCGGCCCGCCCGGGCGGGCCGGCCGCGAGACGGTCCCCTTCTTGACCACGGACGGTAATGGACCTGGGCGTCCAGTTGCGTCGACACATCGCGGTGGGGCCCTGCCCTCGCAGGCCTGGTCCTGCGGTGTGCCGCGACCGCCCCGGGCCGGGGGGGTGGACGTGCGGTTGCCGTGGCGCCGAGGAAGAACAGGGCCGAGACCCCCGCCCGGCAGGGGGCCACACGGTGGCCTTTGTATGACGTGGGGGCCCATATGGGAAAGCCTTCGCCGCATTCACGGGTGAGGGGGCCTGTTGTCCGGTTGTTCCAGCCGGTGGCCGCTCAGTGAGGTTTTCTCAGCGAAACGGGGGCCAGAAAACCGGATCAAGTGCACGAAAGAGACAGGAGCAGACATTGGATAATCACCCCACACAGACGTGAAGCCCCTGGTAGGACGGTTCTCTTCCACAAGATCGTCCACTGAACCAGAGGCCTCACGTTGGTCCCCTATGCTGCCATGCTCGACGTCCCCCGCCACGTAGCCGAGTTCCTCGCCCGGCACCTGGCCGCACACCGCCGCATGATCGGCACCCCGCAAGGCTCCCCAACCCTGAGCCCGTTCCGCCAAGCACTCTTCGCCCTGCGCTGGTTCCGCGAAGCCGGGTGCCTTCACCGCCTGGCCCGCGACGCGCACATCTCCCAGGCCACCGGCTACCGCTGCCTGCACGAGGCCATCGATGTCCTGGCCGACCAGGCCCCCGACCTGCACCACGCCCTCCCGCTGACCAGCGACAACCGTGCTCACAACCGGCTCCTGCGTAGCACCCGCGCTCTGGGCGAACGAGCCGCCGCCGAGCTGAAGCAGCGCTGGCGGTCCCTGAAGCACGTCACGCTGAGCCCGAGCCGGACCGGAGCGATCGCCCAGGCGGCCCTCATCCTCAACAACGCATGGCGATAGAATTCGCTGAGAAAACCTCACTGTCGGTCAGGTCACCACGTGCCATACCGACGTGCTATCAGTTCGGGTGCCCGCCCTGGAGGCGAACGCCCAAACTGTGACCAGAACTTAGAACACGCCCTAGCACGGGACTATGAGCGTGGCCAGGCGGTGTCCGAGGCGATGGTGCGCTGGGCCGAGATCGGTCAGATGGCTCGCCGCTTGGCGCGAGGACGTGATGTCGTTCGCCAGCGTGCTTGGACGAGCCAGGACCTCATTTCCTGACCCTTCTCAAACATGCTCTCAGCTTGTCGTTTAACCTGTCCGGTTTCTGTGTTCTGTCAGAGTCACAGCACGTTTG
>NZ_JBWDTQ010000038.1:0-48205 GCF_056312425.1 Nocardiopsis sp. TRM 82005 | reverse complement strand
GTCAGCGTGGACTTGCCGGCGTCGGGGTGGGAGATGACCGCGAACGTGCGCCGCCGCGACGCCTCACGGGCGACCTCTGACTCCTGCTTGGTGGCGCTCGCCGTGTCCACACTCATTTCCGCTGTCCGCTCCGCCTTCGTATACTGCCCGGTTCCCGGCCCTGTCCAGCCTACGCGCGTCGCGGCGCCGACCTGACCGCGTCAGCGAGCGGCCGCCCGGAGGGCGCGCGGCGTGAGCCGAGGGCACGAGCTAGGTGTACTGACCTGAGAGGTTAGGTGCTCCCGTGCTCCCGGACGGCGGCGTCGACGCGCCGGAGCAGCTCCTCCCGGCCGGTGCCTCCGGGGTAGACCGCCACCAGCACGTGGTCGCGCTCGGGCGCTCGCTCGGCGTACAGCATCGGTGCGGCGGCCCGGCGGACGAAGTCCATGGCCTCGTCGAAGCCCGCCCACACCTCGCGGCTGTCCTGCTCCGGGCGGCGCAGCCATCCGCGCAGGACGTGGTTGTGCGCGGAGATGAGCGACGCGGCGGCCACACCCGCGGCCAGGGAGCGGCCCTCACCGCCTCCGCGCCGGGCCAGGTAGCGGCTGAACGCGGCCTGGTAGCGGGCGGTCATCGCCACCTCCCGGTCGCGCAGACGGGGGTGGGCGCGCACCAGGTGGTAGCGCGGCACGGTGATCTCCGGGTCGCGCAGGTATCCCTGGAGTACCAGGCGGGCAGCGGAGAAGACCGAGGTCAGCGGCTCGTCCGGAGAGGCGTCCAGGTAGCGGTCCACAGTGGTGAACAGCTCGTCGTGCTCGGCGAAGAGGATGTCCTCCTTCGAGCCGAAGCGGCGAAAGAGGCTGCGGCGGCTCATCCCGCTGGCGGCGGCGATCTGGTCCATCGTCGTGTCGTCGAAGCCGTTCTCGGTGAACAGCCGCAGCGCGGCGAGTACCACCTCGCGGGTGGCCACGCGTGGGTGGCCGCCTCGGCCTCCCGGCCGTTCCATGGATCCGCCCCCTTCGCCCCGACATCCCGAAACTATCCGATCCCGTCGGTGTACCTCATCCTTTCCACCCCTTACTCTGGCACTGAATGCCATATGAAGGCACGCAGTGCCAAAGATCGAGGGGTGACTCCCCCGGGGAGGAAAGCAGATGAGCGACTTCGACCTGTTCAAGACCACCGAGGAGCACGAGGAGCTGCGTGCCGCCGTGCGCTCCGTCTCCGAGGACAAGATCGCCCCGCACGCGGCGGAGGTCGACGAGAAGAGCGCCTTTCCGCGGGATGCCCTCAACGCCCTGGTCGCCACGGACTTCCACGCCCCGCACATCGCCGAGGAGTACGACGGCATGGGCGCCGACGCCCTGGCCACATGCATCGTCATCGAGGAGGTGGCCCGCGTGTGCGCCTCCTCCTCCCTGATCCCCGCGGTCAACAAGCTCGGCACCATGCCGCTGGTCCTGGGCGCCTCCGACGAGGTCAAGCGCCGCTACCTGCCCGAGGTCGCCAGCGGCGAGGCGATGTTCTCCTACGGCCTGTCCGAGCGCGAGGCCGGTTCCGACACCGCGAGCATGCGCACCCGGGCCGTCCCCGACGGCGACGACTGGGTGCTCAACGGCCAGAAGTCCTGGATCACCAACGCCGGGGTCAGCGAGTACTACACGGTGCTGGCCGTGACCGACCCCGAGGGCGCCCGCGGCCGCAACGTCTCGGCGTTCGTGCTGCACGCCGACGACCCGGGCTTCACCCTGGGCGAGCCCGAGCGCAAGCTCGGCATCAAGGGCTCTCCCACCCGCGAGCTGTTCTTCGACAACGTGCGCGTCCCCGGCGACCGCATCGTCGGCGCCCCGGGCGAGGGCCTCAAGATCGCCCTGCGCACCCTGGACCACACGCGCGTCACCATCGGCGCGCAGGCCATCGGCATCGCCCAAGGCGCCTTGGACCAGGCCGTGGCCTACGTCAAGGAGCGCAAGCAGTTCGGCAAGCACATCGCCGACTTCCAGGGCATCCAGTTCATGCTCGCTGACATGGCGATGAAGCTGGAGACCGCGCGTCAGATGGTCTACGTGGCCGCGGCCAAGTCCGAGCGGGGCGACGAGGACCTGCCGTTCTACGGCGCCGCCGCCAAGTGCTTCGCCTCCGACTCCGCCATGGAGATCACCACCGACGCCGTACAGCTGCTGGGCGGCGCGGGTTATGTGAAGGACTTCCCGCTGGAGCGCATGATGCGCGACGCGAAGATCACCCAGATCTACGAGGGCACCAACCAGGTCCAGCGCCTGGTGATGGCCCGCCAGCTGCTCAAGTAGGCCGCTGACACGGGCGCCCGCCCCTCCCGGGGCGGGCGCTGGGCGCTCCGGGTCAGAGCACGGACTCGCGGATGAACCGGGCCAGCGGGATGGGGTCACGCTTCAGGGCGGTGCGTACGTCCTCGGTGACCTCGGCGGCGCGTCCGGCGACGGCGGCGGCGAAGCGCTCGTTGAGCGTCTCCACGTACCGCTCGCCCCATCCCCGGTCGGTGGCCCGGAAGTAGAAGCCCGCCTCGTCGAGGGTCTTGAAACGCCACACCGGGCTCTCGGTGCCCCTGGTCTGCTTGACCACCTCGCGGAAGGTGAGCGCCTGCGGGCCCGTGAGCGTGTACTCCCTGCCGCCGTGGTCCCCCAACAGCGCGGCGACGGCGGCGTCGGCGACGTCGCGGGCGTCCACGAAGCTGATCGCCGTCTTCTTCTTGACCGGCAGTTCGAGCCGGCCGTTGCGGGAGCGCGCCATGTTGGCGAACGTGCCCTCGGTGAAGTCCTGGAAGAGCCAGTTGGGCCGCAACACGGTCCACCGGTCGAACACGTCCTTGGCCCGCAGCTCGGCGGCACGCTGGTCGGAGTCCGACGGCGCGTGCTCGGTGCCCATGGCCGACATGACCACGGCGTTGCCGACCCCGGCCTCGGCCGCCTTCTCCAGGAAACCGGCGACCCGGTTGCCCAGGGCGCTCCCCACCGGCGTCACCACGAAGACGCTCTTCACACCGTCGAGGACCTCGGCCCAGTTGGAGGTGTCGGTCCAGTCCAGGCGCGTCCGCGTGGTGCGGGACACGCCCGTCACGGGCAGACCGCGGCTCCTCAGCTGGGTGACAACGCGTCGGCCCACCATCCCGGTGGCTCCTGTGACCAGAGTGCTCATCGGTTACAAGGTACCGACGCGCGGTACCCGTCCTGACACGAACCGCCCGCGACGCCGTGATCCCGGACCGTTTTCCTCCCCGCGGCCGGGCCCCTCCTCAGGCACGGACCCGGGGCCGTGCCGTCTCCATACCCAGCGCCAGAGCGGCTCCCGCGGCCGCCACGCCCAGGTTGGCGAAGAGCTCGTACCCCTCGAGGACCGCGACATGGGGCACGACGAACCGGTTGAAGGAGTTGAGGACGATGCCCAGGAACGGCTGGTACCAGAGGTGGTCGACGGCACCGCTGACACCTATGAGGAAGAGCAGGGCTCCGATTCCCTGAATGACCTTTCGCATACCAGCGACGCTAGGCGCCGGGCGCCCCGCGGCGCATCGGCCGATCGTCCATCCCGCTCCGCCATCCGTATGCGCGCCGTCGCGTCGGATGACCAAAGTATGGCGTCCGGCGACCTTGGTGGCCCCATGGCCGGATGCCTCCTCCCCGCCCGGATCCGGACATAGAATGCGCAGCGATGAACGCTATGGCCGTTCCGCGACGGCGCGGCGCGCGCGACTGGATCGTGGACTCCTCCGCCTTCCTCCTCGCGGTCCTCTTCGCGCTGGTGAGCGCCGTCGAGTTCCCCGACTCCCCCGTCACCGGTCCCGTCCTGCCCCCGTGGCTCAAGGGCACCGACGCGGCCCTGACCCTCCTGGCATGCCTGTCCCTGTGGTGGCGCCGCCGATGGCCGGTCCAGACCGCCGTCGCACTCGTCCTGTTCTCCGCCGTCTCCGGCCTGGTCTCGGGCGCCATGCTCATCGCCCTGTTCTCCGTGGCCGTGCACCGGCCGCCACGCACCAGCCTGGCGGTGTACGGGCTGAGCGTGGGCGCCGCGCTCGTGAACTCCGCCTTGTGGCCCGACCCGCACGCCCCCTTCCTCGTGCTCTTCCTCCTGGGCGCCGCCCTCCAGGGAGCCGTTACGGGATGGGGGCTCACCGTCCACCACCGGCGCAAGCTGGTGGAGTCGCTGCGCGACCGTGCCGTACACGCCGAGACCGAGGCTCAGCTGCGCGCCGAGCACGCCCAGCACCAGGTCCGCGAGGCCATGGCACGCGAGATCCACGACGTGCTCGGACACCGGTTGTCCCTCCTCAGCGTGCACGCGGGCGCCCTGGAGTACCGCCCGGACGCCCCCGCCGGGGAGGTGGCCCGCTCGGCGAAGGTGATCCGGGAGAGCGCCCACCAGGCCCTCCAGGACCTGCGCGAGGTGATCGGAGTGCTGCGCGCCCCGGTCGGGGAACTGCCGCAGCCGACCATGGCCGACATCCGGCAGCTGGTGGAGGAGGCCGGAGAGGCCGGGGCCCGTGTGGAGTTCGCCCAGGAGTACGACGGGGCGGTCCCGGAACGCATCGGACGCACCGCCTACCGGATCGTTCAGGAGGGGCTGACGAACGTGCGCAAGCACGCCCCGAGGGCGGACACACAGGTGCTGCTCCGGGGGGCGCCCGGTGACGGGCTGGTGGTGGAGGTGCGCAACGGCTCCTCCCCCGGACCGGCGTCCGCCACCGCGGGAGGGGACGGACGCGGCCAGGGCCTGGCCGGACTCACCGAACGGGTCTCCCTGGCCTCCGGGCGCCTGGAGCACGGTCCGGACACCGGTGGTGGCTGGCGGCTGTCGGCCTGGCTACCGTGGCCCGTATGAGTGAGACGGAGCGCGGGCAGATCGGAGTCGTGATCGTCGACGACGACGCACTGGTGCGGGTCGGTCTGGTGATGATGATGGGCGGCGCGCCCGACCTCAGGGTGCTGGCCGAGGCCGAGGACGGCGGCGCGGTGCTCGACCTGGTGCGGCGGCACTCCCCCGACGTGGTCCTGATGGACATCCGTATGCCCACGGTGGACGGGCTGACCGCCACCGAACGCCTGCGCGCCCTGGAGGAACCGCCGGAGGTGCTGGTGTTGACCACCTTCGACGCCGATGAGCACGTACTGCGCGCCCTTCGGGCGGGCGCGGCCGGGTTCCTGCTCAAGGACACCCCTCCCGCGGAGATCGTGGAGTCGGTGCGCCAGGTGTCCCGGGGGATGTCGGTTCTGTCCCCGACGGTGACGCGGCGGCTGATCGACCGTGTGGGCGCCAACGACCACGGTGAGCGGGCCGAGCGGGCGCGCCGGAGGCTGGCGGCGCTCAACGGCCGGGAGCTGGAGGTGGCTGTGGCGGTCGGCGAGGGGCGGTCCAACGCCGACATCGCCGCGGCCCTGTTCCTGAGCGTGCCGACGGTCAAGACGCACGTGTCGAACATCCTCACCAAACTCGGGCTCAACAACCGGGTACAGGTGGCGCTGCTGGTACACGACGCCCGGTTCCTGGACGAGAGCGGCTGACCGGCACGGACCCGGGTCCCTCAGTCAGCCGGCTCGAAGGTCTGCGACATCCGGTCCAGCAGCGCCCGGTTGGCCTCGGAGTCGTCGTTGTCGGCCACCAGGAACAGGGCGTAGCCGACGTCCTCGGTGTGGAAGCCCCGGTTGACGGCGTGCATGCGGCCGCCATCGAAGGTGAACTCCCAGTCCGCGGCGCTGACGTAGTCCTCCGCCCAGTCGGCTTCCACGTCCTCGATACCGACGAGCTCATAGCCGTCGAAGTTGCTGCTGCCGACGGGCTCGAACTCCCGCCAGTCCTCCCCCGCGTCGGCGTTGGGTTCGTCGGTCTGGTCGACCTGGAGGTAGCCGCCATCGGGGTTGTGGAAGAAGACGCTGGTGCCCCGGCGCTCCGTGTCCCAGCCCTCGGGGACGTCCACGGAGAACCCGCTGGAGTCCTCGTAGCGGACCAGGAAGTCCCACTCGTCGTCCTCCTCGCCTTCCCCGTCCTGCTCGGACGACTCCGTCGCCTCCGGCTCCTCCTGGGCCTCTGGCTCCCCCTCTCCGCTGGCGGGCTCCTCCTCCGGGTCGACGGCGGCCTGCTGTCCGGAACCGTCGACGAGCCCGGCCCCGGAGCCACCGGGGCGGTTCATGCTCACCAGGACGCTGGTGGTGGCGCCCACGACCAGCAGCACGAGTACGGCCGCGACGACCAGTAGCGTCCGCCCGCGGGGCGCGGAGAGCCCCTTCCCACGGGAGGCGGCGGATGCCGGCGCGGAGGCGTCCTGCTCGGGGCCGGGCGCCGACGCGACGGGCCCTGCGCGGACGAGCGGCTCAGCCCCGCCGGCCTCCTCCGGCCCTCCGTCCGGCTCCTCCGTCGGAACGGTGACGGCCGTGTGCGGGACTGCGGCCGGGGAGCTCTGGGCAGAGTCCCGGATCTCCCGCAGCAGGGAGCTCACCTCACCGCTCGACGGCCGGTCCTCCGGGCGCTTCTCGCACAACGCCTCCAGGACCGGGAGCAGCGGACCGGCGTTGGCCGCCTCCGGCAGGTCCTGGGTGACGATCGCGGTCAGCGTCGCCATCGGGGTCGGCCGGTCGAACGGCAGCGTGCCCTCCACCGCCTGGTAGAGGGTGATGCCCAGGGCCCACATGTCCGAGGCCGGGGTGGCCGAGTTCCCGTGCGCCACTTCCGGGGCCAGGTAGCTCGGGGAGCCGATCAGCAGACCGGTACTGGTCAGGTGGGTGGAACCGTCCAGGTGGGCGATACCGAAGTCGGTGAGGACGGCCCGGTCGTTCCCCGCGATGAGTACGTTGCCCGGTTTGATGTCTCGGTGCACGATGCCCCGAGCGTGCGCCTCGGACAGGCCCGCGGCCATCTGCTCGCCGATGGACGCGGCACGCCGGACCGGAAGCACCCCCTCGTCGCGGACGAGGTCGCCCAGGGAGGGACCGCGGACGAGCTCCATGACGATCCACGGGCGGCCGTCCTCCTCGGCCACGTCGAACACGGTGATGATGGCGGGGTGGCTGAGCTGCGCCGCGCTGCGCGCCTCGCGCAGCATGCGGGTGCGCAGCACCTCGACCTCGTGCGCGGGCAGGTTGGGCGGCGTGGTCAGCTCCTTGACCGCGACCGGCCGGTCCAGGAGGGTGTCTGTGCCTTGCCAGACCCGGCCCATGCCACCGGCACCGATGACCTCGTCCAGGCGGTACCGGTTGACCAGGAGGCGGCCGGGGTCGGCTTCCGAACTGTTCATGAAGGCGCGGTTCCTCTGCGGGGGAAGCGGTGTGGAAGTTACGGGGGAACGGCGCGAGAGGGTGCGTGCGCGGACAGGGACGCGGGGGGTGCAGAGCCCCTCGGGGCGCACCTCGAACCGTTAGCGAGTCTAGGAGTCCGCGGCCACTGGTGGCGCTGTCCGCCACGGTGGTATGTGTGTTTCCCCGGCGTGACGGAGCCACCCGAAGCCCTCTGAAATGCGAATATCCCGCCGGAAACGTCGTAGGTCATGGATCCGGCGGGACCGGAATCACCGAGCGTGCCTACCCGGAAACCGGATCACCTCAGGCGTACGGGGAGGGCCTCCACCCCCGAGCCGATGATCGACGGCAGCGGGACCAGCTCCTCGTCGGCTACCGCGACATCGAGTCGGGGGAAGCGCTCGAACAGGCGCGGCAGTGCCTCGAGGACCTCCATACGGGCCAGGCTCGCGCCCAGGCAGTAGTGGCGCCCGTGGGAGAAGGTCAGGTGCGAGGTGTCCTCACGGGTGATGTCGAACAGGTGCGCCGTCGGCCCGTAGCGCTCCTCGTCGCGCCCGGCCGACCCGTAGCCCATCAGCAGCGGATCGCCCGCCGGGACCGCGACCCCGGCCAGCTCGACGTCCTCGGTGGTGTAGCGCATCGGCACGAACTCGCCCGGTCCGTCCCAGCGCAGCACCTCCTCCACGGCCTTGGACCAGGTGGCGTCGCCCCGCAGGACCATGTCGAGCTGGTCGCGGTGGTTGACCAGCGTCCGCACCGCGTTGGCGATGAGGTTCATCGTGGTCTCGTAGCCCGCGCTGATGATGAGTACCAGGCTCCAGATCAGCTCGTCCTCGCTGAGCCTGTCGTCCTCGTCGCGGGAGGCGATGAGGGCGGAGGTCAGGTCGTCGCCCGGCTCGGCGCGCTTGGCCGCGACCAGTTCGGTGAGCACGCCCCACATCTCCATGAAGGTGGTCATCGCCTCCTCGGGCGTGACGCTCTGGTCGAAGAAGACCCCGACCAGCCGGTGCAGCTTCGGCCGCGCCTGCTCGTCCAGACCGAACAGGTCGCTGATCACCGTCATCGGCAGCGGGCGCGCCAGCGACTCCTTGAGGTCGACCACGCCGTCCGGAGCAGCCGCGGCCTCGGCCTCCATCCGGTCCAGCAGACCCTCGACGATGGTGACGACCCCCTCGCGCAGGCGCTCGATCCGGCGCGGGGTGAAAGCCTTGGAGACCAGCTTGCGCAGGCGCGTGTGCTCCCCGCCGTCGCTGGTCAGCATGTTCTCGGCGATGATCCAGGAGATCAGCGGCCAGTCCGGCGGGACCTCACCGGCGTTGAGGGCCCGCCAGTGCTTCTTGTCCTTCTGTACGCGCTGGTCGGCCAGGGCCTCGGTGACCGCCGAGTGCGTGGTCACGACCCACGCAGCAACCTCACCAGGAAGTTCGACAGGGACGACAGGCCCGAGCTCACGGAGGTGGGCTGCTTGGGCGCGGAGGTTTCCGGGGGCGATTCGGACGTGCTCCAAAGTGTTCCTTCCACGGGGTCAGGGGGCGGTGGGACCTGCGGGGCGAACTCGATGGGGAGGTGGACTGGGACCCAGGACAGGGCCGACAGCTGCCAGTCCAACCGCTCCGACGGAACGGCCATGCGGAGTCCGGGGAGTCGGCTGAGGAGCGCGCGCACCGCGATGATGGCGATGGTGGTGGCCTCGTCACGGGCGGGGCACCGATGCGGGCCCGCGCCCCAGGCCACGTGCGCCCGGTTGGTGTTCTCCTCCATCCGCTCGGCGTTCTCCCGCATGAAGAAGTGGTTCGACGCGGCGAAGGCCAGCAGGACGGGAGTTCCGGCCGCGATCACCCGTCCGCCGTCGATGGGCACGTCCACGCGCGGGTAGATGGCCGGGTAGTTGGTGATCGGCGGGTCCTGCCACAGGACACGGTCGAGGAGGTCGTTGAGGGCGGCGTCGGAGAGGGCCGCCGAACCGGATCCGGTCAGGGCCGGGTCCTCCAGGGCGGCGCGCAGGGACGCGGCGGCCAGGTTCGCGGTCGGCTCGTTGGCGGCGGCGATGACGAGGAGGAGCTGCATGATCACCTCCTCGTCGCTGAGGGCGGCGCGGTGCTGGATCAGCCGGGTGGTGAGGTCGTCGCCGGGCTCCCGGTGCTTGGCGGAGACCACCTCGGACAGGGCCCGCTCGGCCTCGGCGTTGGACTTCTCCGTGTCCACGCCCATCCACAGGTTGCGCATGGCGGTGACGAAGCGCAGTCCCTGGTCCTCGTTGAAGCCGAAGAGGTCGTTGATCACCAGCAGCGGCAGCATGCGCACGTACTCGCCGAGGGCGTCGGCGTGGCCGCGTTCGCAGAACTCGTCGATGAGCCGGTCGGCGTACCGGCTGGTGATCCCGCTCAGGTGCCCGGTGTCGATGGCGCCGAGGCTGTCGGTGATCGCGCGCCGGTAGCGCTGGTGCTCGGCCCCGTCGACGAACAGGGCGTTCATCCGCGGGGCCATCATCGGCAGCAGCGGGGAGTCCGGGTCGACCCGGCCCTCGGTGAAGTCGCGCCACAGCCTGGCGTCGTGGCTGAAGGTGGTGGTGTCCCGGGACCAGGAGATGAGCGTGGCGTAGTCCGTGACCAGCCATCCGTGCACGCCCGGTTCGAGCTCGACCGGGATCACCGGTCCGTGGTCGGCTCGCATACTGGCGTACACGGAGTAGGGGTCGGACTGCGGCTCGCTCCGGTGCAGTGCGGCGCGGGGGCATCCAGAAGACACAGGGAACCTCGGCTGGGGCGGTCGGGTACGGGCTGGGGTCCGTCCTTCACGTCATGGGGCTCGGGGGCGGGAGGGTTCAGCTCCGGTGCTCGGGGCTGGTTCGCGGTGGTGCTCCGGACAGGGCATGGCTGAGCGGTCCGCGGTCACGCGACCGAACCGTCCAGTCTCGCGCAACCCTAGTGGCCCGTTCCGGCGGGGCGCGAGACCCGTCCTCGCGCCCTCCGCGGGGACGACTGCCCCCATCTGCCGTTTCACCGCTGAATTTCGCCACCGCCGGCGGGCCCCGGAGCCACGTCGCTCGGAGCGGCGTCGGTCCGGGGCCCATGCGGTCGGGACTCAGGCGGTAGGGGCGCTTCCGTCCGTCGCCAGCGGGCGGAACCGGCGCAGGCGCTGGCTGTTACTCACCACGAACACGCTGGAGAAAGCCATCGCCGCGCCCGCGAGCATCGGGTTGAGCAGGCCCGCCGCCGCCAGCGGCAGCGCCGCCGAGTTGTAGGCGAAGGCCCAGAACAGGTTTCCCTTGATCGTGCCGAGCGTGCGGCGCGCGAGCCGGACCGCGTCGGCCGCCGCCCGCAGGTCACCGCGTACCAGGGTCAGGTCGCTGGCCTCGATGGCCACGTCGGTTCCCGTGCCCATCGCCAGCCCCAGGTCGGCCTGGGCCAGGGCCGCGGCGTCGTTGACACCGTCGCCGACCATCGCCACGGTGCGGCCCTCGGACTGCAACCGCCTGATGACGTCGACCTTGTCCTTGGGCAGGACCTCGGCGACCACCTCGGCGATACCGACCTCGGCGGCCACCGAGCGGGCCACGGCCTCGTTGTCCCCGGTGAGCAGGATCGGGGTCAGGCCCAGCTCGCGGAACCGGCGGACCGCTTCGGAGCTGGTGGGTTTGACGGTGTCGGCCACCACCAGCACGCCCCGGGCGCGGCCCTCCCAACCGACGGCGACGGCGGTGCTGCCCCCGGTCTCGGCGTCCTTGAGCGCGGAGACCAGTCGCTCGGGCAGTGCGGCCCCGTGCTCCTCCAGCAGCGCGACCCTGCCGACCAGGACGGCGCGGCCGTCGACGGTCCCCCGGACGCCGAGGCCCTCGATGTTGGCGAAGTCCCCGGGCGCGGACAGGTCGCCCACCCGGTCGGCGGCGCCGGAGGCGACCGCCCGGGCGACGGGGTGCTCGGAGGCGTTCTCCAGCGCCCCGGCCAGACGCAGGACCTCCTCCTCGCTCTCGCCGTCGGCGACGGTGACTCCGGTCAGCGCCATCCGGCCGGTGGTGACGGTGCCGGTCTTGTCCAGCACGACGGTGTCCACACGGCGGGTGTCCTCCAGCACCTCCGGTCCCTTGATGAGGATGCCGAGCTGGGCGCCGCGCCCGGTACCCACCATCAGGGCCATGGGCGTGGCCAGGCCGAGGGCGCACGGGCAGGCGATGATGAGCACCGCGACGGCGGCGGTGAAGGCCGCCGACACGGGCTGGCCGGTGCTGAGCCAGAAGACGAGCGTGCCGACGGCGATCAGGATGGCGACCGGGACGAAGACCCCGGACACCCGGTCGGCCAGACGCTGTGCCTCGGCCTTGCCGTTCTGGGCCTCCTCGACCAGGCGCGCCATCTGGGCGAGCTGGGTGTTGGAACCGACCCTGGTGGCACGCACCACCAGGCGCCCGCCCGCGTTGACCGTGGCTCCGACGACGGAGCTGTCGGGCGAGACCTCCACGGGGACGGACTCGCCGGTGAGCATGCTCATGTCGACGGCGGAGGTGCCCTCCTCCACGGTGCCGTCGGTGGCGATCCGCTCCCCGGGACGGACGAGGAAGCGGTCTCCGACGGCGAGCCGGTCCACGGGCACGAGCTCCTCGCGGGGCGAGGGTCCGTCACCGCGCAGGACGGTGACCTCCTTGGCGCCGAGTTCGAGCAGGGAGCGCAGGGCGTCTCCGGCACGGCGCTTGGAACGTGCCTCGAAGAACTTGCCCAGGAGGATGAAGGAGGTGACGCCCGCGGCGACCTCCAGGTAGATGTTGGCCGCCCCGTCGGTACGGGCGATGGTCAGCTCGAACGGGTGCGTCATGCCCGGTACCCCGGCGGTACCGAGAAAGAGCGCGTACAGCGACCACAGAAACGCGGCGGTGACCCCGAGGGAGACCAGTGTGTCCATGGTGGCCGCGCCGATCCTGAGGTTCTTCCACGCGGCCACATGGAAGGGCAGGGCGCCCCAGACGACGACGGGCGCGGCCAGGGCCAGGGAGGCCCACTGCCAGTAGGTGAACTGCAACACGGGGACCATGGCCATGGCGATGACGGGCACCGAGAGCACGAGGGAGACCACGGCGCGGTTCCACAGTGCCCGTACGGGATCGTCCGGGGCGACGGTGGTCTCGGCGGTTTCGGCCCGGCTCTCGGCCTGGGGCACGGTGGCGGTGTAGCCCGCCTTCTCGACCTGGGCGACGAGGTCCTCCACCGGGGCGGGCGGTCCGTCGAAGGAGACGCGGGCCTTCTCGGTGGCGAAGTTGACGGAGGCGCTGACGCCCTCGATCTTGTTGAGCCGCTTCTCGACCCGGTTGGCGCAGGCGGCGCATGTCATCCCGCCGATCGCCAACTCGACCGACGCGGTGTCGGTCGGGTCCGCCGTGGTTCTGCTGGTACTCATTGACCCCTCCCCGGTATCCTGCCGCTCCTGGCGCCCGTCGACGCCGCGCGCGGTGTTCCCGCCGCGGTTCCGTCCGGGGCGTCGAGCGGACCGCCGCGGCGCCCGGGCGGGACGGCCGTACCGAACGCCGCGGCGGACATGGGTCCCGGGCCTGTGGGGCCCGGGCTTCACGGCCGCTCCCGTGTCAGTCGCGGACCTCGTATCCGGCTTCGTCGATGGCGGCGCGGACCGACCCGTCGTCGACCGGGCCGTCACCGGTGACGGTCACCTTCTTGCTGTCGAGGTCGACCTTGACGTCGGTGACCCCCGTGACCTCGCTGACCTCCTCGGTGACGGCGTTGACGCAGTGTCCGCAGCTCATGCCGTCAACGGTGTAAACAGCGGTGGTGGTGTCAGCCATTTCGCCTCCTGGAGCATGTGTGGTGTGTCGGTCGTTCTGGGACCGGCCCCCGACAGCTCAAACATACCCCTATAGGGTATGTGGTTGTCAAATGTCAAGCCCGGGGCGTCCGCCACGGGGGGTCGGGGGTGACGGAGGCCGGCGATCCCGGGTTCTGCCAGCTCGCGCCCGCCCGCGGAAAGCATCCCGGAGCGCCTAGGGCCAGCGCTGCCACAGTACCCGCCGGGGGTACTCTCCCGACCGCGGCCCGCCCGGACACGACGAAAGGCCCCCGCACGGTGCTTGGGTTCTAGTGGTTGTTGCAACACAGAAGGTCAGTTGCTCGCTTTGAGTAGCTTAGCCAGGCGCTCGGCTGGGGTATCCCAGCCGAGCGTTTTGCGTGGGCGCCCGTTGAGCTGGACAGCGACCGCTTCCAGATACTCACGCGAGTGCACCGACAGGTCGGTGCCCTTGGGAAAGTACTGCCTAAGCAGGCCGTTGGTGTTCTCGTTCGAACCCCGCTGCCAAGGGCTGGCCGGGTCGCAGAAGTAGACCGGGATGTCAGTGGCCACGGTGAACTCGTGGTGGCGACCCAGCTCCGAGCCCTGATCCCAGGTCACCGAACGCGCCAGATGACGGGGCAGAGTCGCAACCGTCGAGGCCAACGCATCGCGGACCTGGTCGGCACTGCGCCCCTGGCCCAAGTGCAAAAGCATCGTGTACCGGGTCGAGCGCTCCACCAGGGTGCCGATGGCCGAAGCGCCGTTCGCCCCGATGATCAAATCCCCTTCCCAGTGGCCGGGCACCGCCCGATCGGCGACCTCCGCCGGGCGTTCGCTGATCATCACCATCGGATGAGCGAAGCGCTCTCGGCGCTGCTGGGCCTGAGGGCGGGGCTTGCGCCGAGCACGCCCCGAGCGCAGCGCGGCGGCCAGCTCGCGACGCAGTTCCCCACGGCCTTGGACGTAGAGCGCCTGGTAGATCGTCTCGTGGCACACGTGCAGCTCCGGCCGATCGGGGAAATCCCGTTTGAGCCTACGACTGATCTGCTCCGGGCTCCACTTGTCGTTGAGCAGCTCCTGGACCACAGAGCGCAGCTCGGGGTTCAGGGCGAACGTGCAGGGTTTGGGTCTGGGCCTGCGGGCCTCGGCTCGGGCCTGGGCGGCGTGGGGACGGTAGTGCCGCTGACCACGCGGGTCCACCGTGGCGTTGCGACGCAGCTCCCGGCTAATCGTGGAAGGATCTCGGCCCAGCTCGGCGGCGATGGCTCGCACACCCAGACCTTCACGGTCCAGGTCAGCGATCTGGATGCGCTCGTCGCTGGTCAGGTAGCGGCCGGGTGAGGTGGCCCCAGTGCTGGGGCGGGCAGGAGGAAGAGACCGTTCTCGCCCGTCTTGAGTCCGGGTGGGGCGGCCGAATCGCCAGCGGTGTCCCGTCTTGCGGTTGACGCCGACGATCCGGCACGCCTCGGTGGTGCTCACTCCTTTGGCCATCAGGGCAAGATACGCCGCCCGTTCAGCTTGGAGCTTCTTGCGGCCCTGAGGGTCCCGGTTCTTACGGATCTCGAAGTCGTCCATCGCACCCCGTCAAGTGGGGTGTTGCAACAACCACTAGAACCCAAGGTGTGCGGGGACCTCGCAGGTGGTCCGCCCCGGGCGCGCGCCCGGACGACCGCCCCCCGTTCCACGGCGGGCGGAAGGACCCCTTCGCCGGGGGCGGTCGGGAGGGGGACGACGGGGAGCGGGGGACTACTCGGCTTTCAGCTCCAGGCGGGCGACCACGCGCTCGCTCACATGGTGGCCGTTGAGCGTGAACCCGGCCCGCTGGAACATCTCCACGGTGCCCGTGTAGACCTCCGCGCTGGGCGCGCGGCCCCCGGCGGTGTCCATCGGGTAGGCCTCCAGGACGCGGGCCCCGTGGGCGCGGGCGTACTCGATCGCCCCGTCCAACAGGCGACTGCCCAGGCCGCGCCGACGCCTCCGGGGCGGCAGCCAGAAGCAGACCAGCGCCCACACGCCCGGCTCATGGGGATCGGCCGGACGCAGGGACCTCGACCGCGACAGCCGGATGAAATCCTTGCGCGGGGCCACGGAGACCCAGCCGCACGGGCCGTCCTCGTCGTAGGCGAGCAGACCGGGTACCCGCCCCTCCAGGGTCAGACGGCGCAACTCCTCCTTGTTGTCCGCTCCGCGCATCGAGCGCTCACAGGAGGTACTCGCCGTGTGGTCCTTGGCGCGCCTGCGGAAGAACGTGCACCAACAGTGCCCGTACGCTCCGGTCGGTCCGAACAGATTCTCCAGGTCTTCCCACCGCTCGGCGGTGGCGGGCTCGATTGAGACGATGGACATCGGACTCCCTCGACGAGACACACGGGCCGCCACAACTGTGATCCAGAACACTAGCGATTATTCGCCGTGACCGAAAGAACACGGATGCACGAAAACGCCTTACCTGGCGGGTTTCATCACCGAAAGCCGTGGTTTGGGAAGCTCGTGGGGCGGAGGGCCGCGCCCCTCCGCCCCTGCTCAGCCGGTTGGTCCGGTCCGGATCAGGACGAGACCTGGCCCGTCTTCTCGGCGGACTCCGCCTTTCCGGGTTCCCAGCACTCCACGCCGCGCAGGCCGGGCAGCCGGTCCCGGGTGAACACGGGGTCGATGCCCCGGCGCCGCTGGTCGTTGTAGTCCTTGAGCAGCCGTGCCGCGGTCGCGGCCAGCGGTGTGATCGCGATGAGGTTGACCAGCGCCATCATGCCCATGGTCGTGTCGGCCAGCGTCCATACCAGGTCGATCGAGCCCAGGGCGCCCAGGAAGCTGGCGACGAGGAAGACCACCTTGTAGCCGACGAGAACGTTCTGGCTGTTGGTCAGGTACTCCAGGTTCGACTCGCCGTAGTAGTAGTTGCCCAGCACCGACGTGAACGCGACCAGGACGATGATCAGCGTCATGAGGTGCAGCGCCCAGGGGCCCAGCGCGGAGGTCACCGCGAGCTGGGTGAGGTCGCCCTCCAGCTGCTCGCCGGTGCCCTCCTGGTAACCGATGAGGATGACGAAGGCCGTGATGGAGCAGACCACGAGAGTGTCGAAGTAGACGCCCAGGCTCTGTACCAGGCCCTGCTTGGCGGGGTGGGTGACCGAGGCGCTGGCCGCGGCGACCGGGGCCGAACCGAGCCCCGCCTCGTTGGAGAACATGCCCCGTCGCACACCCTGGATGATCACCGTGGCCAGACCGGCGGCGGCGAACTCGCGGACGCCGAAGGCGTGCTCGAAGATCAGCGAGAACATCTCCGGGATCTGCTGGTAGTTCATCCCCACGATGCTCAGGCCCATGACCAGGTAGATCGCCGCGAAGGTCGGGATCAGGGCCTGGGCCGTCTGCGCGATCCGGCGGACGCCGCCGAAGATCACCAGCGCGGTGACCACGACGACCGCGGCGCCGACGATGACCGACAGCCACATGCCCGAGGTCGCGCCCAGGTTCTCGGAGGTGTTGGCCACGGCGCCGGCGATGGTGTTGCTCTGCACCGCGTTGAAGACCAACGGGAAGGTCATGATGAGGACGATGGCGAACAGCACGCCCATCCAGCGCTGCCCCAGACCGCGCTCCATGTAATAGGCGGGGCCTCCCCGGTAACCCGTGGAGTCCCGGACCTTGTAGAGCTGGGCCAGGGTGGACTCGACGAAGCTGGCTCCGGCCACGACGATCGCCATCAGCCACATCCAGAAGACGGCGCCGGGGCCGCCGAGGGAAATGGCGACGGCCACGCCGACGATGTTGCCGGTGCCGATACGGGCGGCGGCCGAGATCATGAACGCCTGAATCGACGAGACGGCCTTCTTGCCGTCCGGGGCGGTCTCGGGTCGGCTGCGCAGCACCCGGAACATCTCCGGGAACATGCGGATCTGGACGACTCCCGTCCTGATCGTGACGTAGAGACTGACCACCACCAGCAGCGGGATCAGTACCCAGGACCAGAAGAAGTCGTTGTTGAACGTGCCGATGGCCTCGGTGAGGCTCTCACTGACAGTGGGTGTCGCGTCTGCGAGTAACACGGGGGAGGGGCTCCTTTGCTCCAGAAAGAGGACAACCGCCCTCACATACCCGTGAAGTGCGAGGAGTCACCATCAGGGGCACGCTGTGGTCGGATGGTGATGTTCCCGTTATTGCACCTCACCCTGGGGGTAGCCCCGCGGGTCAACCCTCATGGACCAGGTCCGCGTAGGACGGGTTCTTCTTGATGTAGGCCTGGGCGAACGGGCAGATCGGTACCACCTTGAGCCCGCGCTCCCGGATGTGGTCCAGGGACTCGCGCATGAGGTGGCTGGCCACGCCCTTGCCCTCGAAGGCCGAGTCGACCTCCACGTGCGGCAGGGCGTACACGCCCTCGTCGATCAGGTGGTAGGCGGAGAACCCCACCACCGTTCCGTCGGCGCTCACCTCATAGCGCGACCGCTCCGGAACGTCGGCAACCGTCAGGTCCATGGCACTCCCTGCTCCCTGCGTCCGCGCACGGGTGTGCGCGTGGGCACAATGCCCACATTCCCACACATACCCGCTGCGCACACCCCGGGGATGTCGGCCCCTGACGGTACCGGAGCAGTCGCCGTGCCGGCTCTGGAGTCACCGGCCGCCGAGATAGGGATCGGTGGTCCCGCCCGGACAGGCCAGCGCCTCGACGTCCCACCCGGCCAGTCCCGCACCCGCCTGGTAGGCGCTCTCCAGGAACTCCAGGACGGTCGCGTGCGGGTCGGCCGCCTTGCGCACGTCGGCGTAGCGCAGCAGGGCCAGGTGCCCGTTGCCGCTGGGGGTCCACTCGGCCGGGGCCGGGCTGAGCGACTGGCCGGTGAGCCCCTCCGGCTCGGGAGCCGTGTAGGAGTAGAAGCAGGGCTCGGGGATGTCGGCGTCGCCGAACCAGAAACCGAAGCTGACGACCTCTCGCGAGTACGCCTCGCGCACCACCTGGCCCGCCTCCTTCGGCAGCGGGACCGGGTGCGGAGAGAAGCGGGTGACCGCGATGTCGAAGGTGTGCCAGAAGTGGTGCACGGGGCTGGTCTTGCCGGAGAACCCGGCGGCGAACTCCTCCAGCACCATGTTGACCTGGCTGAGCACCTGCCAGTAGCGGGTGGCCTGCTCGGGGACGTAGGTGGCGTGCTCGTGGTCCTGCGCGAACGGGCGTTCGGCGTCGGGCAGGTCGAAGGGATGCGCCAGCGCGATACTGCCGTCCACGCCCAGACTGTCCAGCGCGGACTGGAACCGCAGGTAGAACGAGGCCACGCTGTTGCCCTGGAGCGGAAAGGACACCGTGCCGCCGTCCGAAGACGAGGCGACCAGCTGGTGGCGGACGAAGTCGAAGTCCACGGTGAAGACCGGGTTGCCGTCCGCCAGCCCCATGGGGCGGGAGGTGATCCCGCTGCCGGTGAGGTGGAAGGGCACGTTCCACCAGTGATTACGGCGCGGGCTGTGGTGCAGGCGCACTTTGCCGACGATCTGCTCGAAACGGTGCAGGGTCTGTTTGGTGTCCTGCCACGCGTTGAGGGGGAAGTCCGGGAACAGCTCCATGGTGACGGCTCTCCTTGTCGTACGTGCTGGTGACAGCGGTGCGGTCGGCCCGCGTTCCCTACGGTTTCCCCCCGAGCCGGTCGGAGGCATCGGTACCGGTCCCGTCCCCGGCACCCGTACTGGTTCCGGTGTCCCCGCTGGTCCGCGGCAGCGGTACCGGCGGCCCCCCGTCCCCGGTGAACGGGTTCGGGGCGATCGTGCGGGAGCGGTGGGCGGTCGGGTCCTGGACGGACGGGTGGAGAAGAGCGAACTGGTGCACCGGGTGCCCTCCGTCGGGATGTCCGGGCATGCTCATCAGGACCGCGTCCACGACACGCGCGTACGGAGTGCCGTAGTCGTGCAGGGCCTCGCCCAGCAGGTCCAGCCCGGGGCGCAGGCGCGACAACAGCGCCTCCCCCTCGCGTGCGTCGGCGCGGGCGGTGAACTCCAGGACGACCGCCAGGTGGTCGGGCTGGGCGTCCACGGGCTCAGGCCATCCCGTCTGCGCGTAGGTCCGTGTGATCTCGGCCAGGACGTGGGCACTCCAGGAGGCGTCGCCGTGGCTGGTCAGGTGCAGAGGCCGGTGGCCGAACACGTCCTCGTAGTGCTCGCACAGCTCCGCCTCGGGTGTGGTGGCGGCGTGCTCGCAGAATTCGCGGAGCGCGGTACGCACCGCGCCCCAGGGCAGTTCGGCGACCGCCCGGGCGACCAGCGGAAGGCGTTCGAAGAAGGCCCGGCCGGGATAGCCCAGCAGGACGGAAGCGGCCTGGCGGGTGACCGCGAGCCGGTGGGCCCCGCGGGCGACCCGGTCCGCCTCCAGCCATCCGGGGGTGTCGCGCACGCTTCCGCGTACCGTGCTCCGGCCCGCCGCGTTCTCGTCGGCCCCGTCCTCGTTCGCGCCGTCGGTGGCGGTACTCATTGTCTGACCCCCCTCACGCGGTGCGGCTTCCCTGCCGCTGTCACCGCTTCGGTGTCGCTATCGGGAAGGAGTCCGGGGGCGGATGCGCCGCCGCCCCGGGAGGCCGGGCGGTGTTATGCGCCCGGGAGTCGCTGTACGAGGAGGGCACGGTGAAGACCGGCAGTCACCGCTTCTGCTAATGAATATGCCTCTTCTGCGACGAATGTCACGCATCCCACACCGTTACGGGCGAGAATCACCGCAGAACGGACCGACCGGACCCGTGGCGGTGGCGGCGGTCTACGGAGCGATGTCGCGGGCGCGGACCAGTACCGCCGCGCGGTTGCCGACCTTCACCCGCTCCAGCGCGCGCACGCCCTCCGGAAGCGTGACCCGCCGGGTCCGGGCGGTCACCACCACCACCGCGCGCTCGGGCAGCACCCGTCCAAGGGACTCCAGGAATCCGCTCATCGGGTCCCCGCCCGGGACGGCGCCCGCCCATCGGGTCATCTCGCCATAGGGCATGTCCGTCACCACCAGGTCGGCGTCCACGTGCTCCTCCAGGGAGAACACGTCCGCCACCTCCGTCTCGGAGGGCAGGTCGCCGCCCGTCTCGGACAGCCCGGCCGCCAGGTCGCGGGCGGACTCGGCACGCTCCACGAAGGTCACACGGCCGAAGTCCCGGGCGGACCGGCGCAGCTCCTCCTCGCGTTCCACGAGTCCCTCAGCCGTCAGCAGCCGCAGGTTGCGTGCGGCCAGGGCGACCGCGTCGGCGTCCACGTCCGAGGCGCGCACGTGGGTGAGGCGGTCCCGGTGCAGGAAGCCCAGCACCGTCACGAGGTATCCGCTACCGCAGCAGGGGTCCCAGAGGCGCACGGTCTCCCGGCCGGTGTGCACCATCGCTCGCTGGAACAGCTCGCTGGCCAGGCGCACGGGGAACCCGGGGAAGCCCGGAGCGGACCGCAGCACGTGCCCGCTCGCCAGCGCCGAATGGTCGGTCCGCTCAACGGCGTACCGGTAGCTCAACGTACCTCTGCCCTTCCCGTACTGGCCTGAAAACACCAAAGGCCCGGTGTCCTGGGACACCGGGCCTTTCTCATGCGGTCCTGACGGGATTTGAACCCGCGGCCTCCACCTTGACAGGGTGGCGAGCACTCCTAACTGCTCCACAGGACCTCGCTGCGGTTACAACTCTAGCGCGACTTCGGAGTACTTCGTACCGGTGGCCGCCTAGAGTGGCCCACAACGCCCCAAAGAAGCGAGAGGAACCGGCGTGAACGAGTCATCGGCCCCCCTGCCGTCGGGACCGGAGAGCACCCGGGTCGACCGCTGGCTGTGGGCCGTGCGCCTGACCAAGACGCGCTCAGACGCGGCCCAGGCCTGTCGTGGCGGGCACGTGCGCGTCAACAACCGCCCGGCCAAGCCCGCCACGTCCGTCAAGGTCGGCGACGAGGTCCGCCTCCGTCTGCACGGGATCACCCGCACGGTCGATGTGAGCCATGTCATCGACAAGCGCGTGGGCGCGTCGATCGCGACCCGCTGCTACGTCGACAACACCCCGGCCCCGCCGCCGCAGGCGACCGTGCCCGTCATCAGGCGGGACCGGGGCGCGGGACGGCCGACCAAGCGCGACCGGCGCCTCCTGGACAGGCTCCGCAACGACTTTCCGCAGGGGCCGCCCCTCCCCTAGGGAGTGTTTTTTAGAAGGCTTTCGGGTCGGTGAGCGGCCGTCCGGGCCATCTCTCGCAAGACGATGTGCGAAGTTCAGCCTAGTCGTGCTTCACGAGCGCAGAGGCGTAGCGAGAGGCAGCCCGGTGGACGCGAGCCCGAAATGATGCAAAAAACACGACCCAGGCCGTGCCGGACGTGCCGGGCGGACGCCCGCCGGGGGCAGCGGACACCGCCCGGCCTCCCGCCCTGGTCAGCCTCCCGCCGGCACCGGGTGCTCCGCGAGGAAGTCCAGGACCTCGTGCGTGGCCTTGGCCCCGTCCTCGTGCAGGTAGCCGTGGCGCATCCCGGGCAGGACCAACAGCCGGGCGCCGGGGATCCGCTCCGCGAGGAGGGCCGCGTTGCCGACCGGGGTGAGGGCGTCGTCCTCGCCGTGCACGACCAGTGTCGGCGCCCCGATGGTGGGCAGCAGGTCCCAGCCGTCGTAGCCCGTGCTCGCGCCGAAGTGCAGGCGCTGGGCGCGTAGCGGCCCGCGCGGCAGGACGCGGGTGACCGTGTCGGGGTGGGCGGCGGCCCACTCGTGGGTGTAGAAGAGCTCGGCGATCATGTCGCGTCCGGCGTCCGTGCTGGCCTGGCGCAGCGCCAGGGTGGACGACCGCGGACGTTCGACCTCGCTGCGGCCCCCGGGTGCCGTGGCGCCCAGGACCAGCGCGCCGAGGCGCTCGGGCGCCGTGGCCGCGAAGGTCTGGGCGACCTTGCCGCCCATGGAGAACCCGTAGACGTGTGCCCGGGGGATCTCCAGCTCGTCCAGGACGGCGAGGGCGTCGCTCACGAACAGTTCGAAGGTGTAGGGCTCTTCGAGGGGTGCCTCGCTGCCGCCGGTGCCGCGGAAGTCCATCCGCACGACCCTGTGGCGCCGCGCCAGTTCGGTGTGCACCCCGTCCCACATCCCGTGGTCGAGGGACTGCCCGTTGAGGAGCAGGAGGGGATCGCCCCACCCGAGGGTGTCGTACCAGATACGGGTTCCGTCAGCAGCGGTCACGTGGCTCACGGATCCGGACACTACCCGAAGAACCACGCATACGAAGTGCGCGCGCCGTCCCGTCCCGCGGGGCGTGGCACGCAGCGCGGCTACCAGCGCTCCAGCCGTGTCGTGAAGACCGCCTCGGTCCGGTCACCGGGAAGGATGACCTCGGACCAGTCCACGACCCGCTCATGTGTGTCGATCGAGGCCTTCCGGAGGACCGTCACGGCGGTGCCCGCGCCCAACCCCAGCTCATGCGCCTCCTCCGCGGTCGGCGGCCTCGCGGTGACCCTCTCCTCCACCCGGTCAACCTCGATGCCAACGGTGTGAAGCTGGCTCTGCGTGCCGCCGGGCCACGGTTCCCTGGTCTCGTCGAGCAGGTCCGGGTTGGACTCCACCATGCTGAGGACGAGGTAGGAGCGCACCAGGTTGAACGGGGCCGCCTCATCCCTGTGGCGCGTCCGGTACACGCGTTCCAGCAGTTCGGTCCCCTCGGGGACGCGGAGCGCCGTCGCCGGCCCCTCGTCAGCCTCCACACGGGCGTACGTGGCACTGAACACCAGGTCCTCCACCATCAGGCCGGTGTCGTGCTCGGTCACCCCCCTGGCGAGCCTCTCCCGGAGCCCGGCCCGGACACGGTCCTTCTCCCACTGGTGGCGCTCGTTTCTTCGGAGCACGAGGTGCCGCGGCCCGCGTACGAAGTCGCCGCGGCCGTGCCGACTCTCGACCAGACCCTCGGCCCGCAGCAGCGCGAGGGCCCGGCGCACGGCCGACAGCCCCCGCGTGTAACGCTGAGCCAGTTCCGCTTCCGCTGGCACCCGGCCACCGGGTGCCAGCTCTCCCGAACGGATCTGCTGACGCAGATCGTCGGCGATCCGTTCACAGGCCTTGTCCTTGGTCACGTGCTGCCCACCCGTCCTTACCGCCGACGCTCCGGGCCTGGTCCTCAGCAGGTGTCCACGGCTTGCGGGATGGCGACGCGGCCCTGTCGACCGACACGTGAAGAGGAGTTGAGGAGCGGACGCCCCCGGGAGCTGCCCGGGCTCCCGTGCCGTTCTGCTCCTCACCCGGTGGCTGACTCCGACTTTCCCTACCACTGGGAACCGCGTGGCGGCCCGCACGGCGCTCGCTCTTTGACAACCTCATACCGAACCGCCCCCGAACCCAGAAGGGTCCGCATGACCTGGCACACCCGCCCCATGGCCGCGTTCGACGTCGAGTCCACCGGCCTGGACACCGGCAACGACCGAATCGTCACCGCCGCCCTGTGGCGCATCGACCCCGACGCCCGCACCAAGCACGTCACCACCTGGCTCATCGACCCCGGCGTCGACATCCCCCAGGCCGCCGCCGACATCCACGGCATCACCACCGACCACGCCCGTGAGCACGGGCGTCCCGCCTCCGAGGCGGTGCCGGAGATCGGCGCCGCCCTGGAGAAGACGGCCGTGGACGGCCTGCCGGTGGTGGTCTACAACGCCCCCTACGACCTGGGGCTGCTCGCCGCCGAGTTGGAGCGCCACGGCTCCGGGACGGGCTTCGATGAGACGCTGCGCGTCCTGGACCCCCTCGTGCTGGACAAGCAGGTCGACACCTTCCGACGCGGCTCGCGCAAACTGGTCGACGTGTGCACCCACCACGGTGTGCACCTGGACTCCGAACAGGCGCACGGGGCCGCCGCTGACTCCCTGGCCGCCGCCCGGCTGGCCTGGAAGCTCGCCGCGACCCACCCGGAACTGGCGGACATGGGCATCGACGACCTGCACGCCGCGCAGATCACCTGGAAGGCCGAACAGGCCGCCAGTTTCCAGACCTACCTGCGGCGCAAGAACCCCGAAGCGGTCGTGGACGGCTCCTGGCCGCTCGCCGGCCGCGTCTGAGTACCGCCCCGACCGGACACGAGGGGCCGAAGCGCCATGGACGTGGTGCTCCGGTTCCCTTCCGGCGCATGTGGACGCGGACCCACGAGGAGGCCCTGAGTGGGACTGAGGCGGCCTCTCCGCTCACGAGGTGCTCCCACGCTCCCCAGGGGCGCGTGTGTGCCCACGTGGCTCTACGCGGACGCCTCAGAGACATTCCTGGCCCGGTGGGCGGCTCCCGCTCTGTGCATGTGTTCGGTTGTGCTGCCGGCAGGCTACGGAGCGGGCTCCTCCTCGGGTGATGCGGCCTGATGCTGACCGCTCCTCTCCCGAGCGCGGTACCGGACTGCTTCCAGAGCGATCCATGGGACGGTGAGCGTGGAGAAGACCACCGCGTTGAAGACGCGGAGGGAATTCCGCCAGGCCGTCGCCCCCATGGGGCTCGAAGATAGCGACCGGCACCCGTACGAGTGCCATCACCAGGTTCGCGACTCCGGCGGTACGCGTGGGCGCTCCTTCTCCTCGGCACCGTGGGAGCGGGGTGGTGCCGACGCCTACCGGTAAGACAAGCCGGGCCGAACGGCTCACGCGACCACCGGCCCGGCAGGTGGCCGAACAGATCGCCGCCGAACACGACCGCCTCGCCGCCACCGGAAACGCAGCCACCACCGGGACCCGCGACCGCCCACCGACAGCCACCGGCGCACGAAAAGGCCCCGCCGTCTGTTCGCACAGGTGGCGGGGCCTTTTCGCATGTGTGTGGGTTGTGGCTAGGGGCGGGGTCGAACCGCCGACCTTCCGCTTTTCAGGCGGACGCTCGTACCAACTGAGCTACCTAGCCGCATTCGCCGATTTATCGGCGACGGCGGTCCTGACGGGATTTGAACCCGCGGCCTCCACCTTGACAGGGTGGCGAGCACTCCTAACTGCTCCACAGGACCTTGTTCTGTTGTCGCACCAGACCTCCGCGGCCTCGTGCGCTGCTGCGGTTCTCATTCTGCCAGATGTCCGACAGTGCTCAAACCGCTTCGTACCCCCAACGGGATTCGAACCCGCGCTACCGCCTTGAAAGGGCGGCGTCCTGGGCCGCTAGACGATGGGGGCCCGTGTGACACGCCAAGCATAGAGGAGATCCACGACCAACACCAAAGTGATCGCCTCAGAGGATCGAAACTCTCCCTAGCTGGGGCAACACTACCGTCAAGGTGTGCGCTCAACGTCGTCGGCCTCCGCCTCCGGGCTCTCGGTCGGCTCTCCCACGGGACGCTCGGGCTCTGCCTCGATCTGCCGCTCGACCTGCGCCGACGTGAGCCCGACACCGCCCAGGTCGATGTCGTCACGGGCCTGGAGGCGCCCGGTCTCGGCACCGAAGTACAGCACCGACGCCTGGTACGGAGTCGGGCGGCCGGATTCGTGATCAAGGCCACTCAGCCCCGCGCCGCCGGTGGTTCCCTGCACCAGAAACCTGGTGCCCAGGTCGGTCAGCTCGGTGGACCGCATGTGCTCGCCGCCGGTCAGCACCAGGGGTGCCACCCCGTCGAACGCCTCCGCCTGCGTGCGCGTGTGCATGATGACCACGTCCACGTCCTCCCGGGAGCGGACCACCTCCGCGGCCTCCTCCTCGCCCTGTGCGGCCACCCCGGAAGCGTCCGGGTTGAGTCGGGTCGCGTCCGGGGTGTACCTGGGGTCCCCGGACCCGTAGAAGGTCAGGCCGCCCACCTCCTGGACCTCGCCGTCCAGCACCACGGCGTTCTCCTGGGCCCCCACCGCACGCTGGGTGCCCATGGAGTCGTGCTGGCCCCGCACCCACACGTAGGGGACGTCCAGGCCGCTGATCTCCTCGGCGAACGCGTCCTCGGCCGCGCTGCCCCGGTCGGTGAGGTCGCCCGAGTCCACCACCATGTCCACCCCGTACTGGTCCTGGAGCGTGCTGATGATGCTCCACGACGCCGGGTTCAGCTGGATGTCGGCCACGTGCAGCACGCGGATCACCGACTCGTCCTCGTCGTACACGGGCAGGGTGGAGGTGGCCTCGTAGAGCATCGCGACGTTGCCGAGCAGGCCCGCCAGCTGCTCCTGGTACTGGCTGAACCGGCCCACCACCTCCTCGGCGCTGCCCACCACCTGTGGGGCGCCCGCGATCAGGCCCGTGTAGCGGGGTTCGGCGATGGAACTGGGGTTGAAGGTGTTGGCGGCGACGAGGCCGGAGACGGCGAGCACGCTCAGCGAGACGAGCGCGCTGGCCAGGGCCCGCCACACGTTCCGGAAGAGCAGCAGCCCCATCACCGTCGCCCCGAGGATCGCGGCGAGCACCGCGCGCACCAGCAGGTCGATCACGCCGGCGCGCAGGTCGGAACCGATGCCCGCAGCCATGCGGTTGATTGCCTCGGGATCGGTGAAGACCTCCTCCGCGGCGGACAGCCGGATGTCGGAGATGGTCGCCTCAAGCTTGATGGGGGCGTTGTGGGTGTCGAAGGCCAACTGTCCCAACGGGGCCACGTTGACGACCGTCTCACCGTGCCACTGGGGGCTCAGGCCGAGGGTGACGTCCGCCGGGCCGATGGGGGTGACCACCTGCCCGCCCAGCGCCAGGCCCAGCCAGCCGCCGACCAGGCCCGCCACGACGACGCATCCCCACCTCCACGCACGTCCCGCGCGCAGCCGGTCGAAGGTGCCGCGGAGCCGCTGGAGGGCCCCGCGAAAGTCGTACCCGCGGATCGCTTCCCAAGACAACACACCCCCCATCATGCCGTCGCGGGAGGCCGTTCCCAATGTTTCATCCCCTTCCAGAGTGTTATGTCGCTTCCAACGGGCTGCGGCCAGGCAGCACAATGGCGGGTGTGGTGGAACTTACGCGCAGGGACTTCGAGGAACTGGTCGCCGACGCCCTGGACCAGATCCCGCCCGAGCTGGCAGGGCTGATGGACAACGTGGTGATCACCGTCGAGGACGAGTCCCCGGACGGGCTGCTCGGCCTGTACGAGGGCATCCCGCTGACCGAGCGCGGGGACGCCTACTTCGGCGTGCTGCCGGACCAGATCTTCATCTACCGGCGCAACATCTGCGCCTTCTGCCAGACCCCTGAGCAGGTGGTGGAGGAGGTCCTGGTCACCGTGGTCCACGAGATCGCGCACCACTTCGGGATCGACGACACCAGACTGACCGAGCTGGGCTGGGGCTGATCCGCCACGCCCGTCCGGCCCTCCCCCGCACCGCGGCCCTCCTCGGAACGCGCTTCGAGCGACCCTCCGTGAAAACCAGCACACTATTCGCGCATATCTGACATTCCAGGTTGCCCCCCGAGTCCTCCCGCGCAAATACCCCCACCAGGGATGACAATACGTTCATGACCTGCGAAGGGCATGATCGAATCCACTCTCTCCTCCTTTACCCACAGCAACGAATCAGACACAAAATCACCGAAACGGCTTGCGGCGAAGCCCGCCTTCCGGAACTGTTGGTTATTGGGACACGACACAGCGTGATTACAACCCTGTAACAGTAAGGGAGTGCCGGGTGGCCAATCCGCGCCTCGAAAACACACCTGACAACGGAGACCACGAGTCTTCGAGCGCCCCCAACAGCAAAGACTGGCGGAGCAGCTACCGCGACGTCATGGCGATCGGCGAATTCCGGTCCGTCTGGCTCGCGCACGCTCTGTCGATGATCGGCACGAACCTGCTGAACATCGCCACCAGCGTCCTGGTCTTCCAGGTGACCGGATCAGCACTCGCCGCAGGCGTCACCCTGGCCCTGACCTTCCTGCCCCCGATCATCAGCCCCCTGATCGCGGGGTTCGCCGACCTCTTCCCCCGCCGACGCATCATGGTCATCTGCGATATCGTGCGCGCGGCCGTCATCGTGCTCATCGGCATCCCGGGCATGCCGATCTGGGCCATCTGGATACTGCTGTTCTGCTCGGTGGTGCCGTCGATCCCCTTCGCCGCGGCCCGAGCCGCGATGATGGCCGAGATCGTCCAGGGCGAGCGCTACGTGGCGAGCACCGCCATCATCCAGCTGACCTCGCAGCTCGGCATGCTCGCCGGCCTGGTCGCGGGCGGTGTGATCGTCTCCTACGTCGGCCCCAACATCACCGTGATGTCGACCGGCACCCTCTTCGTACTGTCCGCCCTCATCGTGCTGCTGGGGGTCAGCGCGCGTCCCGCGCCCCGTGCGGAGGAGGGGGACCGTCCCGGATTCCTGGCCATGACCCGCGACGGCGCCAAACTCGTCTTCAGCGACCCGCGGCTGCGCACCCTGGCGCTGCTCGCCTGGCTCGCCGGCCTGTACGGCATCCCCTACGGGCTGGCCAACCCCATGGCCGACGAGATCGGCGCGGGATCGACCGCCGCCGGGCTCATCATGGCGGGTTCCCCGATCGGGGCCTTCATCGGCGGGCTCGTCCTGACACGGATCGTCCCGCCGCCCACCCGCATGCGTCTACTCGGCCCGCTGGCGGTGCTCACCTGTGTGCCCCTGCTGCTGTGGCTGGCGAGCCCGCCGCTGTGGCTCATGGTGACGGCTCTCGCGTTCTGTGGCGTCGCGGGCTCCTACCAGTTCGTGGCCAACGCGGCGTTCGTGCTGTGCGTACCCCAGGAGGGCCGTGGCCTGGCCTTCGGACTGGTCGCGGCAGGACTCCAGGCCGCGCAGGGCGTGAGCATCCTGATCGCCGGGTTCTTCGCCGAGCAGTTCGGCACCGGCGCCGTCATCGCTTCGGCCGGTGTCCTCGGCATCGTCTGCGCGGCGCTGCTGGCGGTCCCGTGGTCGCGGATGGCCGGAGAGACCATCGAACAGATGAACGCGACCGAGGAGTCCGCCTAGGACGTGTTCGGTGGACGCTGCCCGTCGCTCATCGGGGCATGTGTCCGCCGAGCATGTCCTAGCGGTCCTTGCCGCACTCCGCCGGGGTCTCGCGGGTCTCCTCGACCTCGCGCTCCTCCCGCGGAGTGCGCAGCTCTCGGCGCTCCCAGTCCGGGTGTGCTCTGAGGGTCCACATCAGTTCTCGCTCGGCTTTCCTTGGAAGTTGCGGATGATCTGCTCCAGCAGGGAGCGCTTCTCGTTTTCGGCCGGCATGATCAGCCAGGCCAGGATGTAGACGAAGACGCCGCTGAACCCGAGGACGGTCAGGACCACGAAGGCCAGTCGGACGATGGTGGAGTCGATGTTGAGGAACTCGGCGATCCCGCCGCACACACCGGCCAGGTATCGGTCGGAACCACTACGGCGGAAACGTTTGTTCTGGTAGTTCTCGCTCATGTCTCCACCTTGCCCCTTCCCCACGACGATTCCCATCGGGGACAGCCCTGGGCCTCCCCTGACATCCCCCCGAGCCCTTCCTGGAGGGGTCGGGACCGGGGGTGCCGGAGCGCCCCCTCGGGTTTGACGGCGAAGGGACCCGCGGCGTTCCCGGGGTGTGGAACACACCAGGAGAAACCGGGGTCCCCTCGGTCAGTGGGAGATGTGCACCGCGCGGTGGGAGCTGTGCGCTGCGCGGTGGGAGCTGTGCCCTGCCTGGCGGGAGCCGTGCGCTACGCGGAGTTCCTGGTGTCCTTCTCGCTCCGGTCGCCGCTCTCCTCTCCCTCCCCGCTCTCCTTGCTCTGTCCGACACCGCCGATGGTGGTGGCCAACGGCTTCTCGGTGATGAACCAGGAGAGCGCGAACCCGACCAGCGAGATCGGAACCGCGTAGAGGAAGATCGGGGGCAGGGCGCCCGCGAAGGCGTCCACGATGAACTCCCGCACCGGATCGGGCAGGCTCTGTAGCATCTGCGGGGTCATGGAGCTGATACCGGCCTCGCCGCCCTCGAACTCCAGGCCACCGCCCGGCATGTCGGCCACCCGCTCGTTGAGGCGGGACACGAAGATCGACCCGAACACGGCGATACCGAAGGACGCGCCGATCTGGCGGAAGTAGTTGTTCGCCGAGGTCGCGGCACCGAGGTCGCGGCGCGGAGCCGTGTTCTGCACGATCAGCACCAGGTTCTGCATCACCATGCCCACACCCAGGCCCATGACCAGCATCGCCGAACCGTTGTAGAGGTAGGAGGTGTCGGCGTCCATCTGGGAGAGCAGGACCAGGCCCAGGGAGATGATGGCGGTGCCGATGATCGGCCAGTGCTTGTAGCGACCGGTGGCGGAGATGAGACGACCGGTCGTGATGGTGCTGGTGAGCATACCGACCACCATCGGGAGCATGAGCAGCCCGGACTCGGTGGCGGTGGCGCCCTTGACCATTTGCAGGAACGTGGGCAGGTAGGAAACCGTGGAGAACATCGCGATGCCCACGGTGATGCCGATCAGCGCGGTGAGGACGAAGTCGCGGTCACGGAAGAGGCGCAGCGGGATGATCGGCTCGGCCGCGCGCCGTTCCACCAGCACGAACAGGAGCGCCGCCACGCCCGCGCCCGCTCCCAGACTGAGGATCTGCGGACTCACCCAGTCGTAGGTGTGGCCGCCCCAGCTGGTCATCAGCACCAGGCACACGCTTGTGGCGGCCAGGAGCACGGTGCCCATGTAGTCCAGCTTCGGTCTGGGCCCCTCGGGCATGGGCAGGCGGATCATGGTCGCCGCCGTGACCAGGGCGATCGCGCCCAGGGGCAGGTTGATGTAGAAGATCCAGCGCCAGTCCAGGTGGTCGGTGAAGAAGCCGCCGAGCAGCGGACCGGCCACCGAGGAGACCCCGAACACGGCGCCCATGATGCCCATGTACTTGCCGCGCTCCCGCGGGGATACGACGTCGGCGATGATCGCCTGGGCGCTGATCATCAGACCACCGCCTCCGATGCCCTGGAGGGCACGGAAGAGGATGAGCTGGGTCATGTCCTGGGCGAGCCCGGCCAGCACGGATCCGAGCAGGAAGACGGCGATCGCGAACAGGTACACGTAGCGGCGGCCGAAGATGTCGCCCGCCTTGCCGTAGATGGGCATGCCGACGGTGGCCGCGAGCATGTACGCGGTGACGACCCAGGACAGGTGCTCCAGGCCGTTGAGCTCCCCGACGATGGTGGGCAGGGCCGTGGAGACGATGGTCTGGTCCAGTGAGGCCAGCAGCATCGTCAGGATGATCGCCAGGAAGATCCAACGCAACCTGGTGCGACCGATGGTGGTGGACATGGGACTCCGTTCGCCTGCTAGGAGGCCCCGAGGGGCCGGAGTGCCCCGGTCAGCCGGTGGGCGTGGACGGCCCGTAGGCCTCGCCCAGGTGGCGGAAGGCCGCGCGGATCTTGGCGCGGATGTCCGCGGCCTCCTCGCTCTCCGAGAAGTGGAGGCTCTTCATGGTGTGGCGCATCACCGACATGGCCGCCGCGGCGACCAGGAGGGGGCGGTCGTCCTCCGGTGAGGCTCCGGACCGCTCAGCGATGGCCGCGGCGAGCTCCGTTTCCACGTGGTGGAAGCGGGCGAGCATACCGCGCACGAGCTGGGGCTCGCGCTCCATGAGCTCCTTGCGCATGCGCATGTCGGCGCGCTGTGTGGCGAGGTCGTCGGTACTGACCAGGAACGTGATCAGCACGGTGATGAGGTCCTCGACGAAGTCACCGGTGGGGCCGCCGTTGACGAACTCCCGCCGCACCTCCTCGTCGGGGGTCCCCGGAACGTCGCCGAGGAGGGCGTCCTCCTTGGTGGCGAAGTAGTTGAAGAAGGTCCGGGTGGAGACGTCGGCCTCGGCCGCGATCTCCTCCACGGTCACGTTCTCCAGGCCGCGATCCAGAGTGAGGCGTACGGCCGCGTCCTGGAGTGCGCGGCGCGTGGCCTGCTTCTTGCGTTCGCGCAGCCCCAATGGTCCTCCCCCGTGCACGATCAATTATTGCAGACCATGCAATCTTTCTCAACAGGTGTTCTCGCGGGACGGAGCACGCCCGCGCCGGGGGCGGTGCGACCCCGCCGGTGCGGGGCCGCACCCGTGTCCTACCGGCCCACGAAACGTTCGGGCCGAACATAGACGATGACACGCTCTTCCTTGGGGTCGTCCCAGGGGTAGGGTCCTCCGAGGTACTTCTGGGCCATCTCGTTGATGAAGGCCTTGTCCTGGTCCTCGTCCACCCGGTCGACCACGCCGCGGACCTCCACGTACATGTAGGGGTCGTCGGGGTCGGTGGCCGACACCGAGATCCGGCCGTCGCGTTTGAGGTTGTGCAGCTTCTGCCGGGTCGTGGTCTGGCTGAACTTGAGGAACTCGCCGTCCCAGTCGATCCACACCGGGCTGGACTGGGGCTCGCCGTCCGGTCCGAGGGTGGCCACGTGCCCGAACGCGGGCTTGCGCAGGACCGCCTGCTGCTTCTCCGAGAACGCCATAATGCTCCTTGTCGTCGTTGGCTCAGGATGCCCTCCGAGTACACCAACACCTCCGGCCGCAGACCCGGCGACGCGCCCGGAGGACCTGTGCGACGGCCTGCGGCCGGGCCCGCCGCGCCCGTCGACGTCCGGGAGCCTCCGAAGCCGGCCGTCTCGTCTGGCCCGGACCCTCGGATCCGTTCCCCGCTTTCCCGCCCCGACGACCTGCTCTTCCTCGCACCAAGCGTGTTCGCCGCTCCACGGCCGCCGTGGCGCTGCGGTAGAGTTGTCCCGGTGCGGCTCCGGCCAGTGTCCGGACGCCACACGGGGCCTTAGCTCAATTGGCAGAGCAGCGGACTTTTAATCCGCGGGTTCAGGGTTCGATCCCCTGGGGCCCTACCACACGGAACCCCAGGTCAGAGCGTGTTCATCACCGCCACCGACCTGGGGTTTTCTCGTGCCCGGAACTTCGGAGGAGCTCCATACGGGCTCCCCAGCGCGAGATGGGCGCTCCCACCTCGCGAGGACCTCGCTCCCCACGGGGCCGCATCCGGCCGGACGAACCCCGGCCCGACCCCCACGGCTGTACCGCCCGCACACGCCCACCAGCGCTCCACAGCCGCCCGCACGCCCCGCCGGGTCACCCGGACCCCAACACGGGAACCAAACGCCACACGTCGGCCCACACCGTGCCACGAACGCACCCGCTACGGCTGTTGAGCGACAGCGGCCTGGGGGCGACACTGATCTTGTGGTGCGTCACGTTCCGTTACTCAGACGGAGCAGATACAGGGGTACTTCATCGACCTCCTGAAGCGCGCACGTAGTTCAGGAGCACAGGCCTCTGCGGCCCTTTGTGAGAGAACTACAAAATCAGCGCCAGAACCCAACATCTTGTCGTCCAACAATGACACCGCTGCGTGTTTGCACAAACACCCTCCGAGCACACAACCCTCAGTGAGATGGGAGCTGCCTCGCGACGAAGATCTGGGTGAGCCCATCAGGAGGAGGACATCCCACCGAACGAGGTCTATGACGGGCCCGAGTACCAGGACAAACCCGCCGACGCCGTACATGCCAGGCTCCTCGACCTTCTCCAGACCGAAGCACAGGAAAACCGGAACCGGCTGCCCTCGCAACCATCCTGGAGTCGGCTTCCGGCACCACCCAGGCGGAAAACACTCGTTACTACAAAACTACAGAACTACAAAACTGGTAGTATAAGAATTGTTGGAGGGCGGGAATGGTGCAAACCACACCCGCCCCAAGACACACCAGTGGTGGCTCGGCATGAACAACACCGAGCCACCACCGCTAGGTTCGGCCCGATGCCAGCGGGTCGAACCTAGCCCCCGATCTCACGGATCAGGATGCGCACCAGCAGCTCAAGGAACCTCCATAGTGCAGCTTCCTTCCACCACTGCCTGCGTCCGTGCTCCATGTTCTACTCCCCACTGTTATCGGGTTTTACTTCGACCCGACGGCTGGATTCCGCCGCCGTGCACACGCGTCAGCATCCAGCGAGCAAGGAGCCCTCGGAGGTGGTACATGGACCAATCTACCGCCCCAGCGAAGCTCCTAAAATTTTTCTTAATCAGGAGCCACCAGGCCAGCGATTAGTTTCTTTTAGTTTCACGGTTTCCACAAATTTCTGACCTGCGGAGATAATTTCCAGGCAAAATCGAGAATATTTCAAAACAGTGTAGAGTATGTGATGGAAGTCACATCTTGCTGCTTGGTCGGGAAAGTTTCAGGCCGCCTGTGCTGCCCATGTGAACGGGGCCGCGAGGATCGCCTCACGGCCCCGGCACCAGACGTCACATGCCTGAATTCTGGTTCAGGCCTGCTGGGACGCGGTTTTGAGCATGGCCGCGGTGGCCTCGGCCGCTGCCCTGGCCACCTCGGGGAACACTGTCTGGTAAGTGTCCTGGGTGAAGTGGGTGGTGGCGTGGCCGAGCTCGGCCGAGACCACCTTGACGTCCACCCCTGCTGCCAGGATCATCGACGCTGATCCGTGGCGCAGCCCGTGCAGGCCGATCGGCGGCAATCCCGCTGAGCGGACGATGCGCGCGAACCAGTCGGTGACCTGGGCCGGGTGCCAGGCGGTGCCGTCCTGGCGAGTGAACACCAGACCGGTGTCCGTCCACCCCTGGCCTGCGGCGAGTTCGGCCTCCAACTGCTGTCGCCGCCAGGCGCGCAGGATACGGACAGTGTCGGAGTCCAGGGTGATGGTGCGCTCCCCGGCCGTGCTCTTGGGTGTGCAGGTGTGGGTTCGCCAGCCCAGTTGCACGATCTGGGTGCGGATGTCGATCTCGGCGTCGGTCAGGCGGGTGTTGGTCCAGGGCAGCCCGACCGCCTCACCGCGCCGGAGCCCTTTGACGGCGATCAGGTGGAACAGGGCGTAGAGCCAGGTGTACTTGCGGGCGTGAGCCAGGAAGCGGGTGGTCTGTTCCGGAGTCCAGATCATGACCTCTCCGGGGATGGTGCCGTCTTTGGCCCACTGTTTGACCCGGCCGGGTGTCCACACCAGCGGCTTCTTGCGGGGGCAGGCGGGCGTGGGAGGCGGTGTTGACGGTGACCGGTAGGTCGGGGCGGCGCACCGCGTCGGACAGGGCGCTGCGCAAGGTGGCGCGGACGCGGTGCTTGGTGGCCAGCGACACCACCCGTTTGCCTTTCACCGGACCCCGCACGGTCGGGTCGTCGGCCTCGCGGCACTCCAGGATGTGGGTGTTGGTCTCCCCGATGGCGGTGAACATCGCCTCCACGTGGCGGGACTGGAGTTTGTCCACCCGGATCCTGCCCAGGTGCGGGAGGAGGTGGTTACGGATGTGGCCGGCGTAGGAGCGTCGGGTGTTCTCCGTCAGGCCTGGCTTGTCCGGCAGCCACTCGCGCAGCCATTGCTCGACGGTGGGCGCCTCGGTGCGTACGTCCACCCCGACGCTGATGCGCCGCTGCACCTCCCGCAGGTCCGGTAGGGGTGCGCGGGCCTTGATCGAGCCCTGGATCACGTCCGCGATCTGCGCCAGGGTCTCGGCGTCGTCCTCGGCGAGGTCGAGCAGGGAGCGGATGTGCTGGAGTGCTTCCTGTGCGTCCTCCTGGCTGGTGAGTCCGATACGGCGGGCTTGGCGCCGCTTCCCGCCAGTGGTGGGTGGGAGTTCGATCTGGTAGCCCCACCTGCCGTGGGTGGAGCTCCAGGCCCCGGTGCGGCGGCGCAGCAGTGGGCACGTGGTGCCGAGGAGTTTGTTGGTCCTGGGGTCGCGGCATCCGCAGCGTTTGAGCGTGGTTCCTTCACGAGCGGCCAACGTGGGCCTCCTGGTCTTCGTCACGGCGCGCACCGCACCCGCAGCAACCCAGCAGGGTGTGGAGGTCGGTTCCGAAGTGGAAGAGCACTCCCGCGGCCGGGATGTGCCAGAGCCGCCCCGCCCAGTGGGCGGAGAAGGGGAACGTGCTCGCCTTGAGGTGGCGGTAGACCGCCGAGCGGCTCATCCTGAAAAGGCGCCCGGCGGTGACCGGGTCCAGTACCAGCGGCAACTGGTCGATCTCACCCAGCGCGGGCGGAGTGCTCACATCCACTCGAACCACCTCCCCATCATCTGTGAGCTGTACGGATGCGGTGCGCGGCCCCGCATGGTGCGGGGCACCACGCATCCACGCCCGACCCCACCGAGAAGTGCAAGCGGATTCGATGAATCCCCCAGCGGATTCACGCTTCTGTTCGTTGGGCCGCCTGTTCCGGGTGGTATGCCGTTTTTCCTGTTCAGGGACACAGGCAACCCCTGTCGGCCCCACTGGACCCTCCCCTATCGTCGCCCCTGACCACACCGGGCCGTGTTGGGCCGTCAGACGGCCCGTCCGCGCCCGGCACACCACCATGGCCCGTGGGGCGCGGTCCCCGGGTTCGGGCCGCCACGCCGCCCACCAGCGGCCTCCGGTTCCCCAGCGGTGCCGGTCGTCGTATGTCCCCCATGTCCGCTCCTTCGTGATCGGTCGCGATCCGCTCTGAACCCCGTCACCCGGCACGCGGCCTCGCCGCGCTGGTGGTGTTCTCACCCTGATGAACCCCGAAGAAGACACCCGCCACCGCGGATGCGACACCGGCTCCGCAGCCGCGAGGCCGCGCCCGCGCAGCACCGCTTCGCTCACCCGACCGGACGTGAAGCAGATGCGCCGCGCCGTCGCGAGAGGGGCGTGAGAAGAGCAGGTGCGCCGCCGTCCTCCTCGGCCCGTTGGCCGATCTTGGCCGCGCCGCTCCACCACCACGGAGCAGTACGGGAAAGACCAGAAGCAACAGGTAGGAAGAGCAGAGGATGCGGCCCGCTGTGGTTGGTGTTGGCCTGGTGATGAGGGTGCGCGGGGGCGTTCGCGCCTCCGCGCACACCCGGCGCCGCCCGCCCTACGTGAAGGGGACTACCTCCTTGGGTAGACAGCCGCGGCGGCCGGTGGACCACCCCCAAGCCCGCGCGAGCTGCACTGTGACTGCTCCCAGGGGTGGTCCATCCAAGGCCGGACCCCCACGCGGACGCCCCGAAGGAACGCCGACAGGACCCCCGAACGGCTCAGGGGTTCACTGCCCTCGTCCTCACTCTTGTGTCCGGTTGGGGTAGGCGCGTGGCAGGTCGCGCAGGGGCACTCGGCCGGTGCAGTGGGCCAGGCGCCAGATCGGCTCGGCCGCGCCCTGCTGGGCCAGCCTGGCGTGGGTGGTCAGGTACACCCCGACCCTGCCGGTGCAGTCCACGGCGAGCTTGTGGGCGGCGTTGTCCTCGCGCTGGTCGGAGTGGACCAGTACCACCACGATCGAAGGCAGCTTGCTCTCGCGGGCCAAACGCGCGTAACCGGGCATCTTGTTCTTGAGCTGGGTCAGGGACTCGGTGCCGGTGTCGTACTCCACGAAAGCGTCCACCACCGTCTGGTCCTGCTTTCCAGCACACGTAGGCGTCGGGGCGGATGTGGCGGCCCCACCGGTCGGCGCATGCGCGCTCGCCCTCCCAGTGCCGCAGGTGCGCGCCGACCGCGCGGGCGCTTTCGGTGAAGGCCGCCCGAGTCTCGGCCAAGCCAAGGATGTGGTCCAGCTGGGGTGAGTGGGCCAGGGCCAGGACGCGGTCGGCGCGGAACTTCAACGCGTCGGGTTCCTTACCCTGGTAGAGGGCGAGAAGGACCGCACCGGTGGGGGTCAGGACCCAGCGGTCGGGGGCGTTACGGTCGTGGGCGTGGCGGCGGAAGCGGTTAAAGATCCCGTACCGGTACAAGGTGAGCAAGTGCGAACGGGCGCGGCGTGGCCCGGCCTTGGGGAAGTAGATGCGGTGCAGGTGGTGGGTGGTCATCACCCGGTGTTCCCAGAGCCCGGCCAGGATCTGGCGGTCCCGATCGGTGATCTGTGGTGCCAGGTGGATCAGTGTTTCCTCATAGTTGTGCACGCCTGCCCTCCCGGGGACGTCGCGGTCCTGTGCTTTTGACTCCCTGACGAAGTCCGCGAAGGCGCAGATGCGACACCGGCAGGGGAGAACTTCTTCTCTCGCGGGTCCCCGTGTTCAGCCCCCGAGGGCGGGTTCACTCCGGGTTCAGAACGGGTTCAGTGGACACACCACACCCCACTAACTCCCTCGGGGCGACACCACACAAGTGGTGCCGCCCCGAGGCAAAAGCTGATTGCTCAGCGGCGTGTGTCCAGCCAGGTCCTCACCGCAGAGGCCAGCTCATCGAACTCCCCCGGCCCGTCCGCGACCGCGACCCGCTCCTTGCGGTCGGGCACTCCGCCCGGGTGGTGAAACAGGTAGGGGCGTACTCCGCGCACTCCGTCGTCATCGACGCACCAACCCTGTTCTGAGGGGTGAGGGCGACGAGGGCTCGGGACGGCGGGCGTGGCTGCACGAGGTCGCCGAGCGCACCCACGCAGCTGATGCCCTGTACGAGTATCAGGCGTTGGTGTTCCCGGTGTATCTACAGACCGAGGCCTACCCGCGAGCCGTGATCCGCTACGGTGCTCCCTGGTTGTCCGCGAGCGAACTCGCCGAGCGTGCCCAGCAAAGGGCCCGTAGGGCGCAGCAGATGCCCAAGGCGCTCTCCCCCGTCATCTGGCTCGTGGTCGACCAGTCCCTGCTCATGCGCCGCTACGGTTCGGCCCAGGTGCAGTTGGAGCAGCCCGAATACGTGGTGGACCTGGTGGAGAGGGAGCGCGTCAACCTGTTGGTGGTGCCCGTGGACGAGCCGCGCCACGCGGGCAACAACGGCCCCTTCCGGGTCATCACCTCAGCTGACCAGCCCGAGGTGGTCTACGTGGAGTCCGCTCACCAGGGGCAGATCATCACCGCGATCAACGAGGTGGGCCGTTACCGGATGTGGTTCGCGGCCTTGCAGGGTGTGGCTTGGGGACCGGATGAGACGCTGAGGACCATCCGTAAGGAGATGAAGAGGATCAACGGTGACTGAGTGGCACAAGTCGTCCTACAGCGGCGGCAACAACGAGTGCGTCGAGGTCCGCGAGCACAGCACCGGCGCGGACGTGCGTGACACCCAGAACCGCTCGCGGGGCCAGCTCGCCTTCACCTCGGCTGCGTGGGGCGTCTTCCTCGTCTCCCTTGTCCAGGCAGACAGGAACAGATAGCAACCCTGTAACCGATACGGGGTTCGCAGTACGTCTTCCTCAAGCTGTGTCGGTGCGTTCCAGAGGTGAACGTCCCGAGCCCGCTGGAGTGGTTGACCTACCACAATGCGCGCTGTCCTACCTGCGCCGTCTGCGGCACCGGCTTCGGCCTCACGAGGAGCTGCCCGAGGTGGAGGAGTTCGCGGTACGGGTCAGGGAGGTCATACCAGGGTGAGCGCCCGGTACAGGGCGACCACGGTGGACGCGCCGACGATCTCCCCCCGGGCGATCATCTCCACCGCCTCCTCCAGCGGCCACCAGCGGATCTCCTGGGCCTCGTTGATGTCGGGAGGGGTGTCGGTGATGTCGGCGCCTCGGGCCAGGTAGATGATCTGGGGCTGGTCCACCGATCCGATGGCGGGCTGGAAGGTCACCATGTGCTCCATCGAGCGGGGACGCCACCCGGTCTCCTCCTCGACCTCGCGTGCCGCCGCGGCCTCGATGTCCTCAGCACCGTCGACGTAGCCGCCAGGTAGCTCCCACACCCACCGGTCGATGATGAAACGGTGTCGACGCATCAGCAGGGCTTCGCACTGGTCGTTGACCACGAGCGTCATCGCGGCCGGGGGGCATGGCGACGACGTACTGGGTGAAGGACACCCCGTCCGGGAGGGTGACGTCGACGGTGGAGAGGCGGATGTGCCGGTTCTGGTCTACGAGCTTCTCGCCGTGGACCGTCCATTGGGTGCTCACACCGGCACTGTAGGCCTTCCGAGCTTCAACGAATGCTCGGACCCCTCACGACGAGCACCGCCTACGGAACCCGACTAGATAGGCCTCCACTGGCCTCCCTTACGAGTTGGTGCGTGATAGCGGGTGAGGCATGGTGGTCCCGCCCGCGACGCTTGTCAGATGTTCGCGGTGCGACCGGAGACCAACCCGGCGATGGCCCGGTAGGTGGCCGGGAGGTTCTCGCGCCGATGCGTCCAGCGCGTCAACTGCTTCCAGTGCTTGTGGTCGGCCAGGGCATGCTCAACGGTGATCCGATCCGACGAATGCGCATGGCGGTGGTGTTTCCACCGCTCGTGGAACTCGGGCAGAGCGCTCCGGTTCGGTTTACGCGGCGGGGTGAGGGCCTGATGCGGATGGTCGCGAAGCAGGCCGAGGTACCCGTCATCGAGCAGGACCTCCACGTCCGGGAAATGCTTGAAGCAGGCGTCGATGCCCGCGGTGCGGGCCGCAGTGGCGTCGTGCATCCGCCCAGGCCGCATCGCGTCGGTCCACAAGGTGCGCCCGCGGTGGTCGGCCACGACGGTGGCCTTCATGGTGTTCTGCTTCTTCTTGCCCGAGACGAACGCCCGTCGGCCGCCCTGACCCGCTATCACGCACCAACTCGTAAGACCTGTTCGCATCGCGTGTCGCTCGACCGTTGGGACGGCCACCGGAGCGAAGCTGCACGCGGCCAACTGGTCTCGGTTCTCCTGGAGCTACGGCGAGGGACAAAGCAATCCGTGATGAGTTCCCCCTTCGGCCGACTGTCCTGTTGCAGTGCGTTCAGGAGTACTGGCTCTCCAACAGGGTGGGCGTGGAGGTCATGAAGTCGAACGAGGACAGCAGCTCGTAGCGGACCTCGTCGCTGTGCAGGAAGTAGCGGTCGTAGAGGGTCTGGATGCCCAGGAAGGTGAACTGCTCGAGGCGCAGCGCGGCGCCCAGGTGGGCCAGGGCGAACCTGGCCGACCCATGCCGCGATCCTCGGGGTGATCGTGCAAGCTGCGTTGACCCTGACCAATATCGAGAAGCGAATTCACTGAGCTCACCTCATCGGCCACACATGACATTTGTCATGCACCTCCACGTGCAACCGTGCATGATTCAGCTATTTTCATATTGCACGAATGGAACTCCGTCCCTATATTTATTTCGCCCCCTTCCTCGTTTGAAGATCGTGGGTTTTTACCCCCATTCCCTTATGAAGGGCAAGCAGTGAAGAAGAGATTTGTTGCAGCTCTGACGGCCACTGCGGTCATCTTGTCCGCCCCGGGTGTGTCAAACGCCCAGGAGGCGATGGATTCGTCGGAGTCGACGAACTCTCCCGAGCAGGTCATCAGCGCAGCGTTCTTCGGCACCGGACCACTTGCCGAAGGCGTTCTGCGCGTTGCACTTCCGGAGGAGGTCAGTCAGGAAGAGTACGACTCCATGGTCGAGGAGACCGTGGATCTGATGACCGAGACCGACCCCGAGGCGGTCGAAGGAATCACCGAAGACCTGACGAGTGGTTCCCCCATCAAGGTCGAGCAGGCCCTGGAGGACGGCACCGACCTCATGGTTGAGATCGTCGGGGACGACGGCCAGGTCACTCCCGACTCCCCGTGCGGTTTCGCCGCAGTCTGCGTCGCGGTTGCGGCCGCCGTGGCCCTGTCCGTCGTCGTGGCCCAGAACAGCGCAGCCGTCACCACCGCCGCCGCTGTGAGTCAAGCCCTCTGGCTGCACGTGGGTGCGGGGGCTGAGGTGCCGCTTGAGCACGAGCAGGCAGTCGCCGAACTCACGAGGCAGCTCGCGGCGTGAGTTCTCACCTTGTAGGACAGTCCCGTCCGGGCGGCGGTTCCGCCGCCCGGACGGGCGCCATGGACAGGGCTCGCCGCCAGTACCTGCTGGGCATTGTCGTGATGGCGTTCGTCGTCTTCACCGTCTTCCTCGCCTTCGCTCCCTCCCAAGCGCTGTTGAACAGAAACCAGGGCCAAGGTCTGGCAGTGGTGGGCGAGTTCGCGCCACAGGGCTGGGCGTTCTTCACAAAGGATCCGCGTGAGCCGTACGTCTCGGTCTACCAACGACGTGGACAGGAATGGGAGCAGATCAACTCCACCACCGTGGCGGGAGGTGAGCATCTTTTCGGACTTGACCGGAGCGCCCGTACGGAGAGCTACGAGATCGGCATCATCACCGGTGCGATCTCCGAGGATGGGTGGACGGGGTGCGACAAGGAGCTGATCACCCACTGCCTGCCGGAGTCCCCGAAGCCGAACGTGTCGGTCGATTCCTATGGCGAAGCCTCCAGATTCTGCGGTGTCCTCGCCGTCACCAGACAAGAACCGGTGCCGTGGGCTTGGGCCGACCTAGTGGAGCAAATGCCGGGTAACTACGCGGTCGTGGACGTGAAGTGCCACGATTTCGAAAGAGGTCAATCGCTGTGATGTCAATCAGTGAGTGGCCGCGTCCGGTTGCGGCGTGGCTGGACCGCCGGGTGGAAACCGCCCTGCGTTTCTCCGCCCACAACCCGTACGTCGGGCTGGCCAGGAGCCTCATCGCGTTGGGGACCCTGTGTTCTCTGGTTGCGACACCCGTGGAACACCTGTTCTATGCGAGTGAGGCCAGGCCAGAGGGGCGGGTCTGCGCGGGTGCCGCAGGCACTATCGGAGCCTTCTGCGTTGTTCCTTACGAGTACCTGGACCTCGCTCGCTGGGGCGCGGTCCTGGTACTCGCCTTGGTCGCAATCGGCCTTGCACCACGTCTGACCGCAGTTCCCCACTGGTGGATCTCGCTCTCCTTCTACTCGTCCAGCAACGTGATGGAGGGCGGAGACCAGGTCGCCGCAGTGCTCACCCTCCTTCTTCTGCCCGTCTGTCTGACCGATCCCAGACGTTGGCACTGGCAGCAGGCACCGGAGCCGTCCCGCGTGTCAACGGGCGTTCGTGTCGCCAACGCACTCGCCCTGGCCCTCATCTGGGTCCAGGTGTGTTTCATCTACTTTCACGCCAGTATCGGGAAATTGGCAGTCCCTGCTTGGATGGACGGTACATCGTTCTGGTACTGGGCGCTGTACTCGCCTTTCGGTGCTCCGGGCCACCTGAGATGGTTGATGGAACCGTTACTGACCGTCGGCCCGGTGCTCGTAGCGGTGACTTGGGGAACACTACTAGTCGAGTTTCTGATCGCCTGTTGTTTGTTCGCCGGTCACAGGTTGCGGTACGTGGCGCTGGGGGCGGGTATCACCCTGCACGGACTGATCGCCTTGGCGGTCGGGCTTCCGGGCTTCTCCCTCATCATGTTTGGGGCACTGGTCCTCTACATGGTGCGCCCCGGCGACAGGCTACCCCGCTGGGTGTCCGACCGACTGCCTGGCCAACAGGGGCCGGAGGAAGGGGAATCCTCCTCAAGAGCGGAGACTCGCAAGCGCGCGGTCACTTCAGAAGGGAAAGTGAGCACGTGAATCCCAGGAACCTTCTCGGAATGCCAGGAGAGCTCGCTCCGGTTGCCGTCGAGAGAATGGAGGGAGGCGCACTGATTTGGACCTCCATCGTGGTCCTCATCACCGCGGTTCTGCTCCTCGTCGGCGCCTACACTGGCGCCAAAGGAAAGTTGCGGCCCAACCCATATTTCGGTATCCGGACCAACCTCACTTTGGGCAACGATGAGATCTGGTACGAAGTCCACCGCAAAATCGCTCCCTGGTTGGCGGTCTCCGGAACCGCCATGGCGATCGGTGGAGTCGCCCTCTTCCTGGTCGAGGACGGGGAGTTCCAACTGGGGGTGTTGCTCGTCGCCGCCGCCGTGTGCGTGACGACGGTCGTCGCGGGTGCGCTCACGAGCTCCTGGGCTGTGCGCGACCGTTTGGCCCGGCGCGAGCGGGCCTCGGATGAGAATCCCTCCGATCGGAAGGGAGAGTGATGCCAACCGGAGCGAAGCGGTTCCACCAACTGTCCGTGCCTGTGACGGCGACGTTCTCTCCGTATTTCACCAGAACAGGTGGGTGACCGCGATGGACGGTCTCCAGGACGCGAGCGATGTCCCGAACGCGGGCCTGTTCCTGTACGACCGGGACTGCGGCTTCTGCCAGCGCTCGGTGGATTTTGCCAGACACCGGACGCGTAGTGACGTGACCTTCGCTCCGTGGCAGGGATTCGACCTGGCCAGCGCCGGGCTCACTCCTGCTCAGGCCAATGCTCAGGCTTGGCTACTGCTCCCTGACGGATCGTCGCGGTCGGGTGGCGACGCAATCGCCGGGGTACTCCGGCAGGGGTGCCGCTGGGCCCGCTGCCTGGGCTCCTTCATGCTGCTGCCCGGGGTCCGGACGCTGAACCGAGCTGTCTACCGTCTGGTCGCGGCCCACCGCCACCGACTTCCGGGAGGCACCTCCTCCTGCGCACTTCCCCACCACGGCACCTGACCCCCTCGCCCCACCCGTGCGGCTTCCAGTCGTGGGTGGGGCGCAACCCCATCTCCCCAAGGCGCCGCCGAGCGTTCGTGCCGCCACGAAGGATGATGACCGGTCCCACCCGCACAGCGGGTATGACTGCTGTCACCCGAGCGAGGATGACCGGGACGTGACGGCCGTGACTGTCACGCGACCCGTACCGCCGAGGAGGATCGGAGCATGCTAGCTCCGAAAGAACCACAATCAGTCCCCGAACCTCACGCACCATTTCGGCGCCCGCTGGCCCCAACCGTTCCTCGCCGGGTGCTGTTCACCGCACTGGCCGTTGGTATGACGGTGGCTCTGGCCTGTCATCTGCTCCTCCCATATGCGCCCCACCGTTCAGCGACCGGTGGAGAGTTCGTCGGTGCCCCCGCTCTGGTCGCCGATGTCGAGATCGCACTCGACCCAGTACAGGTCCAGGGCCTGGCCGTCGCCCGTTTCGACAACCACACTCCGGACGAGGTCGAGTGGGTGACGGCCGGCACCGCCGATGGCACCGTGTCTGTCAACACGGACGCACACTTCGAGACGGCCTCCGTCTTCAAGGTCTTCACAGCGATGCTGTTGGCTGACATGGTGGAACGTGGTGAGACCTCTTTGGACCGAACTTTGGCCGATGTCTTCCCCGACACGGCCTTCAGAGATCCCGAAATCGCCACTGTCACCCTTCAGGAGCTGGCCACACACCACGCTGGGATACCGACAGAGGCCGAAGTAGGGGTGTTCGGAGCCCTCAGCTCACTGGTAGGCGGTGACAAATACGCGGATGCCGCCGCGCCTCTGGAGTTCGCGGCTACCACCCTCTCGTGGAACCGGGGTCGCTATCAGTACAGCAATGTCGGATACGCCCTCCTTGGCGAGACCCTCGCGGAGGAGGCCGGAAGCACCTATCCCGACCTGGTCCACGAACGGGTTCTCTCACCTTTGGGGTTGGACGATACCGCGATCCGCCCTGAGGGCACCCCTGAGGACGGGGCCGGGCCGCACATCGAGGCGGGCGCCCGGGCACAGGACTGGCACAATTCCGACTACGCGGCCGCGGGGATCACCACTTGGAGTACCCCGGAGGACCTGGTCTCCCTCATGGCCGCGATCGCGAGGGGGGACGCCCCCGGCATGGGTGTTCTCGAGACCGTACATGAGGAGGTCGACCCCGTAGTCCCGACTGCGAGAAGTGGAAACACCTCGCTCGGTATGGGGCTGGGCTGGCATCTGACCGATGTTCCCGGCATCGGTGAAGTGACCTGGCACAGCGGTGGCACGCTGGGCACCCGCACGATGGTCGCCACCGACGGAGAACGTTCCACCGTCGTCATGGCCAACTCCTTTGGGGTGGAGGCGCCCGCCTTGGCCCTCACGCTCTTGGGGGATGCCCCGCAGCCGGTCCCCACAGCGCCCTCCTCCCTCGCAATCATGGCGCAGACCCTCCTCATGGCGCTTCTGCCTCCGGTTCTGCTCTGCGGGTTGGTGCTGCGGCGGCGTACACTCCTCACCCAGCGCCCCCTCGACCGGCTGCGGATCGTTTCACTGTCTCTCGGCGCGTTCGCCTGGGTCGCCGTCGCGCTGAGGCTGGGTGGATGGGTGGACACGCCGGAAACAGCTTGGGCGCTCGGCACGGGCATGGCAGCCGCAGGTGCTGTACTGGGCGCCTGGCACTGGCGCTCGGCCCCGGTCGAGGCGGGAAGGTGGCGTTGGCTGCACGTTCCCGTGTTCGCCCTGTCGATCATGGTGTCCTCGGTGATGCTGGTCGGGGCACTCTGGGGAACTCTGACGGTCTGGTAGCCGTGGCGCGCAAAATCACACGGCCACCCCGGCATTCGTCCCGGATCATACGGCGGCCAGTCATGGAACCTCGCCGCCTCCCAGTCACGTACGGTGACGGTCGTACCAGAGGGCGAGTTGGGTGCGATCGCGCAAGCCCAGTTTACGAAGGGCGTTCGTCACATGGTTGCGGACGGTGCCCTCGGTGATGAACAGGCGCTTCGCGATGCCTCGATTGGCCTCGCCCTCGCTGATCAACCCGACCACCTCGTATTCACGTTCGGACAACGGGCCCGGGCCAGGTGTCGTCAGTTGTGCCGCTGGCGCGCTCGGTGAACTCAGTTCTCTGATGAGACGGTCGGCAACCGCACCGGTGAGAACACTCTCTCCATGTGCGACTCGACGCACTACGTCAGCGATCTCCTCTGGCTCAGCATCCTTGAGCAGATACCCTTTGGCCCCGGACCTCAGCCCGTCGAACAGGTACTCGTCTTCCTCGAATGCTGTGAGGACCACGGACCTGATCGAGGGATACGACTCCTGGAGCCGCTTCAACAGGGTGATGCCGTCCATGACCGGCATGTGGATATCGACGAGCGCGGCATGCGGCAGGCGTTCTTCGTCGCACGAGGCGAGAAAGTCCAGCGCGGCTTGACCATGTTCGGCCACCTTCACGACCTCGATGCCCTCTTCAGGGGATAGAAGGCGTGCGAGGCCGCGGCGCATCAGGGCTTGGTCGTCTACGATGAGGACTCGCACCAGTTCCTCATGTTTCACGACATCTCCTCCATGAGGTAGGCAGGCTGGCAGGGAACATGGGCAGAGAGGCGGAACCCTCCTTCGGGGCGGTTGCCCGTGTGGAGGTTTCCGCCCAAGGAGGTGAGTCGTTCTTCCAGTGAGGACAGGCCAAAGCCCGACGTCCCGTAACCGTCGGCGGCTCCCGTCCCGTCGTCAACGACGTCAACCTCCACCGTGCCATCCCCGATCCTGACGTCCACGGTGATTCTGTCAGCTTGGGAATACCGCAGCGCATTGGTCAGTCCTTCCTGCACAGTGCGGTACAACGCGAGTTCGACTTCGCCGTCCATATCGTCAGGCCACGCACCGACGAGGCGGAACTCGGTACTGACGCCCGTGTCTTTGAACGCCGTGGTGAGCCCCTGTAGCGCCTCAGGCCCGTTGAGCTGCTCCAGATCGAGGGGTTTGAGGGCGCGAACCCAGCGACGGGTCTCAGCCAACGCTTCCCCGGCCAGCCGATACGCGTCATCAATCTCCTCACGGACCACCTCCGGAACGCCGTCCGCCGAGCGCCGTGCACTGGACAGGCAGAGTTTGATGGCGGTCAGGTAATGCCCTGTGCTGTCATGCATCTCCCTGGACATACGCCCGCGTTCCTCCTCAATCGCAAGTTCACGGACCCTTGAGGAGTAATGCCGTAGTTTGCGGTGGGCCTCGGTGAGTTCCCCGAGTAGCTCACGAGTCTGCCGTGCCCTGCGACTGGCGGATAGCAGGGACGCGAGGATGATCAGCACACCGAGGCAGTACCCGAGGAGCAGGGTGCCGTTCGTGGCGGCCAGAGAGAGCGGCATCAGCGGGTGAAGCGCTCCTGTGACGAAATTCGCCAGACCGAAAGCGAAGCAAACGGCAAGCGCGGTCAGCAGATTGTGCGCGTACAGGGCATGCGCAACAGAAACGATAATAATAAAGTAGTGCCCGAAATCGAGCACTGGCAGGAGGAGAACAGTGGATCCCAGGAATACATAGGAGAGACCTCTTTGCACTAATGACTTCCCCCCTCCCCAGGGAAGGAAAGGCCAGAGCGCAACACTGGGGACATAGAAAGCAAGAAAAGCAAAGAATGACCAATCACCATGCACCCACTGCTCCGGAACGAAATGATCCTGCATGTACGCAGAAACAGAGCGCGATGCCAGCGCGATGAGAATGGAGGTCCAGAAAAGAACCCCCAAAGGCAGGGGGCAGACATCTCCCGCACCACGGCCCGATAATATCAACGTCTTGAGAGACGGGGTAGGCATAGAATTCAGATTACCATAGGCGCCAAAGATCCAGGTGATACTGATCTTTGACCATGCGACAGTCCAGGAAAGAGAGGGATGCCGTCCAGGCGCCGTCAGCCCTGATCAACTCCACTTCCCCGAACCTGACGTGACGCGACCACATGGGGAGAGTTGGCGGCGTAGAGTGCCTTGCGTGATTCGTGATGCGCTCGATCAGAGGACCCTGGACGCGGCCTTACGAGTTGGTGCGTGATAGCGGGTGAGGCAAGGGATGAGCGGCTGTGGCATGATCCCGCCGTGGCGATCAAGGTCAATCGTGCGGTCCTGGCCCATCCATGGCTCACCGGCATCTCCCAGCATCACCTGGCCGCGCTCGTGGAGGAGCTGG
>NZ_JBWDTQ010000037.1:0-50325 GCF_056312425.1 Nocardiopsis sp. TRM 82005 | reverse complement strand
AAGCGGTTGTGGTCGGGGTCCTACTTCGCCGGATCGGTCGGGGGTGCTCCGATCAGCGTGCTGCGCCAGTACATCGAAGGGCAGCAGCGTCCGGCCTGACGGCCGGGCGGGGGGTCGGATCCGATTCACCTCCGGCCTGAAGGCCGGAGCACTCTCGGATAAGACCATAGCCGGGCTTGACCCCAACAGCGGTTGAGGACGCAGACTCTTCCTCATCACCGCACCACTGCCTTGGGGCGCCGGGGACCCGTGGAGGGTCCCCGGCGCCCCGGGCCGTCCGACCGACCAGCTGAGGGACCATGACCGAGCCGAGGACCGTTACACACGTACCCGTGCCAGCAGCGGTGGCCGACCGGCTGCGCACCGACCGGAACGTGTGGCTGTGCACCCTGCGCCACAACGGAACACCGCACGTCACACCCGTGTGGTTCGTCCACCTCCGCGACCGGTGGTGGATCAGTGTGGGGGCCGGGTCGGTCAAGGCCCGCAACGCGGCCGCCGACCCCCGGGTGTCCCTGGCGCTGGAGGACGGTGACGCGCCCGTGGTGGCCGAGGGCCGGACCAGGGTGCGCACGGCCGGCTTCCCCGAAGACGTGGTCGAGGCATTCCAGAGGCGATACGGCTACGACATCCGTACGCCGTTCCCGGGGAGCACCGACGGCCGCGCCCTGCTGGAGGTGTCGGTGACACGCTGGCTGCTGAGCGGCACCGCGCGGTGAGGAAGGCCCCGGAGCCCCCGTGTGGCGGAGGGCGACGGGCCCGCCCCGGAAAGCCGGGGCCGGCCCTCCGGCGCCCGGGTCAGTTCTCCAGCATCTCGGTGACCAGGGCCGCGATCGGCGACCGCTCGGACCGGGTCAGGGTGACGTGGGCGAACAGGGGGTGCCCCTTGAGCTTCTCGATCACCGCGACCACGCCGTCGTGGCGGCCCACGCGCAGGTTGTCGCGCTGGGCGATGTCATGGGTGAGCACCACCCGTGAGTTCTCGCCCAGACGGGACAGCACCGTGAGCAGCACGTTGCGTTCCAGGGACTGGGCCTCGTCCACGATCACGAACGCGTCGTGCAGCGAACGGCCCCGGATGTGCGTGAGCGGCAGGACCTCCAGCATCCCCCGGTCCACGATCTCCTCGATGACGTCCTCGCTGGTCACCGCGGACAGGGTGTCGTGCACCGCCTGACCCCAGGGGGTCATCTTGTCGTTCTCGGTCCCGGGCAGGTAGCCCAGCTCCTGACCGCCGACCGCGTACAGGGGCCGGAACACCATCACCTTGCGGTACTGGCGGCGCTCCAGGACGGCCTCCAAACCGGCGCACAGGGCCAGGGCCGACTTACCGGTGCCCGCGCGCCCGCCCAGGGACACGATGCCCAGCTCGGGGTCGGTGAGCAGGTCCAGGGCGATGCGCTGCTCGGCGCTGCGGCCGTGCAGGCCGAACACGTCCCGGTCGCCGCGCACCAGCTTCACCGACTTGTCGGGCTGGACGCGGCCCAGCGCCTTGCCGCGCTCGGACACCAGCACCAGTCCGGTGTGGCAGGGGAACTCGCGTGCCTCCTCGATGTCGCTCTCACCGCTCGAGAACAGCTCACCGATCTGGTGGGCGGGCACGTCCAGTTCGGTCATGCCCGTCCAGCCGTGCTCGATGGCCAGTTCGGCGCGGTACTCGTCGGCGGCCAGGCCGATCGAGGACGCCTTGATCCGCATCGGCAGGTCCTTGCTCACCAACACGACGTCCTCGCCCTCCTCCTGGAGGTTGCGGGCCACCGTAAGGATCCGGGTGTCGTTGTCGCCGAGCCGGAAACCCGCTGGCAGGATCTTCGGATCGCTGTGGTTGAGCTCCACACGCAGCGTTCCGCCCTGGTCGTTCACCGGAACCGAGACGTCCAGACGCCCGTGGGCGGCCCGGAGGTCGTCGAGGCGACGCAGCGCGTCACGTGCGAAGTACCCGATCTCCGGGTGGTGACGCTTGCTCTCCAGCTCGGTGATCACCACCACGGGGATGACGACATCGTGCTCGGCGAACCGGCTCATGGCCTGCGGGTCGGCGAGCAGGACGCTGGTGTCGAGCACGTGGACGCGCCCGCCCTCTCCACCCTCCGCGCGGGGGTCGACGGGGGACTGGGTGTCACGGTGATCGGTCGAGGAACTAGCCACTCGTTCTCCCCTTGGGCACCACTGGGGCACCCTACTGTCACGGGATCTTGGAGGACCGGGACCTGGCCCGCGAGGGCCGGGTCCGGCCCTCCTCGTTGACTTTCCGCGATGGCGGAGGAGATCAATGAGCCGGGGCCTCCCGAACGGACGGACGAACGCCATCCGCTGCTTTCGACGCTACGCGTCCACGCTCCCGTTTCCAAGGGACCCGTCCCTCCACGCGATGAACTCCGCGTTAAGGGGCCGGTCGCCGAGGGGACACGGGGGTCAGGACCCGTAGCGGCGGGTGCGCGCGCCGTAAGAGCGCAGTGCGCGCAGGAAGTCCACCCTGCGGAAGGCAGGCCAGAAGACCTCGCAGAAGTAGAACTCCGAATGCACGCTCTGCCACAGCATGAAACCGGACAGACGCTGTTCTCCCGACGTGCGGATGAGCAGGTCGGGGTCGGGCTGACCGCGCGTGTAGAGATGCCGTGCGATGTCCTCGATGTCCAGGCGCTCGGCCAGCTCCTGGATACCGGTGCCCTTGGCCGCCTCTTCGTGAAGGAGGGACCGAACCGCATCAGCGATCTCACGTCTACCTCCATACCCGACGGCGACGTTGACAACCAGGCCGGGGTTGCCGGATGTGGCCGCCTCCGCCTCCTTGAGCTCGCGGACGGTGGAGTCCGGCAGCACGTCGAGCGCTCCGACGGGGCGTGTGTTCCACCCCTCCTCGCACAGCCGGGCGATGGTCTGCTCGATGATGCGCACCAGCGGTCCCAGCTCGGACTCGTCGCGGGTGAGGTTGTCGGTGGACAGCATCCAGAGGGTGACCACCTGCACACCCACCTCGTCGCACCAGCGCAGCAGCTCGAAGATCTTGTCCGCGCCCGCCTGGTGGCCCTGCTCGGCTGCCTGGAGGCCGCTGCTCTTGGCCCAGCGCCGGTTGCCGTCCATGGCTACGCCGACGTGGCGGGGGATCTCCTGGCTGGTCAGCCTGCGTTCAAGACGCCGCTCATACAGCCAGTACAGGGGGTCACGAAGCCCCATTGGCGAAACCTCTCAGAGCTGGATCAGGGACAGCACACCGCTGGAAAGGATGTGCCGACGGGGATACCTCCAGCGTAGTTCGCCCACGGGGGTTACGTCACAGTCAGGGACTTGCGCACGTGCTTGCGCCCCTGGTGGATACGGGACTTGACGGTGCCCAGGGCCAGATTGAGCTCGGAGGCGATCTCGTTGTAGTCCATCTGGCACAGGTCTCGCAGGACCAGGGGGGCCACCAGGTTGGGGCGGTCCTTCTCCAGCTGGTCGAGGGCCTCCAGCAGGTCGATGCGGGAACCGGCGATGACGCTCGTGGTGCGGGGGTCGCGCTGGTGGGGCATGCGCTCGGCCTCGGTGGGGAACTCGGCCGAACGGCGCTTCATCGAGCGGTAGGTCTGCCGGGCGGAGTTGGACACCACCGTGTACAGCCAGGTCGTGAACAGGGAGTCGCCCTTGAAGCTGTCGATCTTGCGGGCCACGCGCAACAGCGCGTCCTGGCATGCCTCCTCGGCGTCCTGCCGGTAGGGCAGGAAGCGCGAGCACCGGCGCAGTACTTCGGGCTGGATCCGCCGAAGCAGGTCGTCCAGGGCCGTGGCGTCGCCCTCCTTGGCCCGGCGCGCGAGCTCCTCCAGCTCCTCGTCGACGTTGCTGGCCACCCGGCGCCGAGGCGTGGGGGTCTCCTCGTGGTCTGCGTGGTCACTACTGCGCATGGCTGGTCTCTCCCTGACTGACGGCAGACGTCCGACCGTCCGCTCCGGACGCGTGAGCGCCCGTCGATTTCGAGGGTCACACGTGTATGGGACGCCTACGGTTCCCGTCCGGCTCCGACCTCGCGAAGACTCACGTTTCCTCGCGACCATTCACATGGCGCGGAACCCGTCGGGTCGTCTCCAGTCTCCATGGCCCGGGGGCTCCGACGCCACCCAGAGGGTGGGGGCCATATCGCTGGGAGACAACGTGAAGGTACAGATGGTGTATTAGTGGGGCAACGACTGAGTATTCACCCCCGACAAGCCGAGGCGGAAATGAGCCAACCGGAGGCCTTCGGACGTTACCGCGTCATACGGCGCCTTGGGTCCGGCTCCTTTGCCACGGTCTGGTTGGCGCAGGACGATCTGCTCAACTATCCGGTGGCCATCAAGGTACTCGCCGAGAACTGGGCGCACCAGATGGACATCCAGTACCGCTTCCTGGAGGAGGCGCGCATCCTGCGCCAGACCGACTCCACGTGGCTGGTGGCGGTGCACGACGTGGACGTGCTGCCCGACGGGCGGCCCTACATGGTGATGACCTACGCCGACCAGGGGAGCGTCGCAGACCTCGTCCACCGAGGTCAACTGCCTTTGGACGAGGTGCTGCGGCTGCTGACCGAGATCGGCCAGGGCATCACCGTGCTGCACAACCACGGCACGATCCACCGCGACATCAAGCCGTCGAACGTGCTGCTTCAGTCGTCACCCGTGGGGCAGCGGGTACTGGTGGCGGATCTGGGGTTCGCCAAGTCGATCGACGAAGCCTCGGGGTTCACCGCGGCGGCCGGGACACCCGGATACATGTCCCCGGAACAGAGCACCCCCGGCGGTGACCTGGACGTCCGCTCCGATGTGTATTCGCTGGGCGCGGTCGCCTACGAGCTCATCACCGGCCGTCCGCCGTCGCGCCCGCCGGTGAAGACGCCGCCTGGCCGGATCCGGCCAGGTCTGCCCCCAGCGCTCGATGAGCTCATTCTGTCGGCACTTTCGGTGGACCGAGAAAGCCGTCCAGCGGACGCCAAAACCTTTACCGACCGGGTCAGAACCATTCGCATGGCTCCCGACCTGCCCAAGGTGGTGCCGTGGTGGCAGCGGTACCGAATGCCGTGGCAGCGGACCGCGGCACTGCTGGTCGTCCTCGCCGTGCTTGCGGCCACCGTCACGGCCTCCGTCGGCAGGCCGGACCTGTCCCTGACCACGGTGCGCTACGCCACCCAGCAGATCCACGTGCGTGTGCCGTCAGTGTGGGCCCGAGAGTTCCACGTCGGCCGGGAGGCACGCCCAGCGGCCGCCGAGGCCGTGACCAGCCCCGGGCTGCTGGTGACGACCGACGCCGACGGGTGGTACTCCACCGACGCGCCGTCCTACGGGGTGTACGCGTCGGTGGTGCCCGGTGGACACGACCTGGACGGGGTCGCGGGCACCGATCCGTGCGGAAGCGCCCCGAGGGAGCGGGAGCTGGACACCGATGCCTGGGCGGGCACGGTGTGGGACTGGCCCGAGTGCGACGGCAACGGCTCGTTCAGCAGCGCCGCCGTGCGCCGGCCGGGCATGTCCGAGACCGTGTACCTGGAGGTCCGCCAGCCGGGGTACCGCCCCGACCTGGTGAACGAGATCATCGACGGCACGTACCTGGGCTGAGTGCGCCTCACGACCGCCGCCTCGACTTTTTCTCGGCGGGGCCGATGAGTTCGCGCCCTCGCCGAGGTCTGTTCCCGGTGACGCCCCCCGTCCGACGGGGGCACGCACGAGAGGGAGCGGCGGCCATGGCGAGCACGCACACGCTGGAGACACCCGACGGAACCCTGTACTACGAGGTGCGCGGCCGGGGGCCCGTCCTCGTACTCGCGGGCGCGCCCATGGGCGCGGAGGAGTTCGGCCCCGTGGCCGATCTGCTGGCGCGGGACCGCACCGTCCTCACCCACGATCCCCGGGGCATCTCCCGCAGCACTCTGAACGACCCGGAGCGGGACTCCACGCCCGGGCTGCGCGCCGACGACGTCGTCGCCCTCCTGGACGCCCTCGGCACGCGATCGGCCGACGTGCTGGGGACCAGCGGCGGCGCGGTGACCGCGCTGGCACTGGCCGAGCGGCACCCCGGCCGGGTCCGCACCGCCGTCGCGCACGAGCCGCCCCTGACGGAGCTGCTTCCCGACGCCGCCGAGCAGCGCGCGGCGATGGAGGACCTCATCGCGACTTACCACCGGGACGGCGTGTCCGCGGCCTGGGCCGAGTTCATGGCCAACGCCGGGTTCCCGGCGGAGGAGGGCGGCGGCGCTCCGGCCGAGGAGCCCTCAGAGCGGATGCTCGCCGACAGCACCCGCTTCTTCGCCCACGAACTGCGGCACACCACCGGGTACGTGCCCGATACCGGCGCCCTCAGGGCAGGGCCCGTCCGCGTCGTCGTCGGACTCGGCGCCGACTCAGGTCCCCTGCTGACCTCCCGAACCTGTAAGGCGCTGGCCGACCGGCTCAGCACCGTACCGGTCGTCTTCCCCGGCGGGCACGGCGGCTTCGCCGAGGCTCCCGAGGACTTCGCCGCCGTGCTGCGCGAGGTCCTGGAGTCCGAGGACGTGTTCCACGGACCGCGCTAGCGCAGGTTGGCGCCCAACTCCTTGGCCAGCACGTCCGCGGCCGAGTACGGGTCCTGTCGCCCGTCCGCTACCTCCTGGGCCAACGCGTCCAGACCGGCGTCGTCGCCCACCACGCCCATGCGCGAGCGCATCAGGTCCAGCACGATCGCCTGTACCTCGTGTCCGGCGCGGACCCGGCGGCGCGCGGCCAGGTCTCCGCTGGCCTCCAGATGGGCGAAGTGCTGGTCCATCCGCTCCCACAGCTCGTCGACGCCCTCGTCCCTGGAGGCGACGGTCATGACGATCGGCGGCTTCCACTCCTCGTCGGTGCGGTCCTTCATGGCGATCATCTGGCGCAGTTCGCGCAGTGTGGACCTGGCACCGTCCCGGTCTGCCTTGTTGATCGCGAAGACGTCGGCGACCTCCAGCACGCCCGCCTTGGCGGCCTGCACGGAGTCGCCCATCCCCGGGGCGCAGAGCACCACGGTCGTGTCGGCCTGCCCGGCGATCTCCACCTCGGCCTGCCCCACACCCACGGTCTCCACCAGGATCACGTCGAACCCGGCCGCGTCCAGCACCCGCAGCGCGTGCGGCGTGGCCCAGGACAGCCCGCCCAGGTGGCCCCGGTTGGCCATGGAGCGGATGAACACCCCCGGGTCGGTGGCGTGCTCCTGCATCCGCACGCGGTCGCCCAGCAGAGCGCCACCGGTGAACGGGGACGAGGGGTCCACGGCCAGCACGGCCACGGTCATCCCCTTCGCCCTGGCGGCGCGTACGACGGCGTTGGTGGTGGTGGACTTGCCCACCCCCGGGGAGCCGGTGAAGCCCACCACCCGGGCGCGACCGGTGTGCGGGGCCAGGCCCGCCATGATCTCGCGCAGCTCCTCGGACCCGTTCTCGACCAGGGTGATCGCGCGGGCCAGCGCCCGGCGGTCGCCCCCTTGGACCCGTTCGACCAGCTGGGGGGTGTGCATGGGACTCCTTGGTGTCAACGAAGCAGGACGGGGCGAGGGCTCGTGGCCCCCGCCCCGCGACTGTCAGGTGCGTCGTGCCTCCCGGGGCTTTCCCAGGTTGCACAGTGTCTTCGGGTCGGGTTCACCCGCACGGGTGCGCCACGCGAACGGCCGGGGGTCTCCCGGTGCCCACGGCGCAGAGCCGTCAGGTAGCGGCCGCCGCCTGCCGGGAACCGGCTCGGCCCGGGCGGCCGCGGGCGTCCGGGGCGTGGCCCCGAAGGTGCCGGACTACTCCTCGGGAACCGTGAACAGCAGGGCGTCGCCCTGGCCTCCGCCGCCGCACAGGGCGGCCGCGCCGAACCCGCCGCCGCGGCGGCGCAGCTCGTGGACCAGGTGCAGGGCGATCCGGGCACCGGAGGCGCCGATCGGGTGGCCGATCGCGATGGCGCCGCCGTCGACGTTGACGATGTCCTCCGAGATGCCCAGGTCCCGGGTGGACTGGATCCCCACCGAAGCGAAGGCCTCGTTGATCTCGACCAGGTCCAGGTCCTCCACCGACCTCCCCGCCTTGTCCAGCGCGTGGTTGATGGCGTTGGAGGGCTGGGAGTGCAGCGAGTTGTCCGGGCCGGCGACGTTGCCGTGCGTGCCGATCTCAGCGAGGACCGGGGCGCCGAGCTCCTCGGCCTTGGCGCGGCTCATCACGACCACGGCGGCGGCGCCGTCGGAGATCTGGGAGGAGGACCCGGCGGTGATCGTGCCCTCGCTGTCGAAGGCCGGACGGAGTCTGCCCAGGCTCTCCGCGGTGGTGTCGGGCCGGACGCCCTCGTCCGCGGAGAAGACGACCGGGTCGCCCTTGCGCTGCGGGATCTCCACGGGGACGATCTCGGCGTCGAAGCGCCCGGCGGACGCGGCGGCGGCCGCGCGCTGGTGGGAGCGGGCCGCGAAGGCGTCCTGCTCCTCGCGTCCGAGGCCCAGCTTGCCGTTGTGGCGCTCGGTGGAGGCACCCATGGAGTCGCCCTCGAAGGCGTCGGTCAGGCCGTCGTGCGCGGTCGCGTCCAGGACCTCGATCGATCCGTACTTGTAGCCCTTGCGCGACTTCGGCAGCAGGTGCGGCGCGTTGGTCATGGACTCCATACCCCCGGCCACCACCACGTCGAACTCGCCCGCGCTGATGAGCTGGTCCGCCAGAGCGATGGCGTCCAGGCCCGACAGGCAGACCTTGTTGACCGTTACCGAGGGCACGCTCATGGGAATACCCGCCTTGACGGCGGCCTGGCGGGACGGGATCTGTCCGGCGCCCGCCTGGAGCACCTGTCCCATGACCACGTATCCGACCTGTTCGCCGCTGATACCGGCGCGCTCCAGCGCGGCCTTGATCGCGAAGCCACCGAGGTCGGCGGCGGAGAACCCGGCGAGGGAGCCGAGGAGTCTGCCGGTGGGGGTCCGAGCCCCACCGACGATGACGGAACCGGGCATCGTAACTGGCCTCCAAGTGATGGGTGACGCACCTGGTCTGCAACGATACCTACACCGCCGTCAGCGACCCCCGGGAGGTTCACCTCATGAGTGACGCACCGCACTCGGCCAGCGAGTTCTCCGCCTCACCCGCCCCAACCGACTCGTCGTCCCCATCCGGCCAGCCTGGTTCCTCCGTACCGTTCTCGGGGCTGACCCGGCTCGACCACGTGGGGATCGCCTGCCGCGACCTCGACGCCTCGATCGCGTTCTACCGGTCCACGTACGGGTTCGAGGTGGACCACGAGGAGGTGAACGAGAAGCAGGGCGTGCGCGAGGCCATGCTCCGGATCAACGGCACCGACGACGGCGGCGCCACGTACCTGCAACTGCTGGAGCCGGTCCGGGAGGACTCCCCCGTGGCGAAGTTCCTGGAGCGCAACGGCGAGGGCGTGCACCACATCGCCTTCGGGACCGCGGACGTGGCCGGCAGCGCGGCGGGGATCGGTGAGCGCGACGTACGTGTCCTGGACGCCGAACCCCGCGACGGGACCGCCGGATCGAAGATCGTCTTTCTGCACCCCAAGGACTGTGGGGGCGTTCTCACAGAACTGGTCCAGAGCGCGCATCAATAACGGGATACCTGCTCTGAGCAGGGAAATTCTCCTATGAAGGCACCGGGGGCACGTCACGGGGGCGTTCCGGACACATCACAGGTTGAGCGTCATGTGCGTGGTCGGGCGCAGAGGCCACCGGAAGTTACCCGAAACCCTCTTCCCAGGGGTTCTGCGCTTGATAAAGTCGGCTAGCTGCCGGATTCACCGTTCCGGCTCTGGTCCATGTCTTGCAGTCCGGTAGTCGAGCCGGGTCGGCCGTGCCGCCGTGTCAGATGACAGGGCGCACGCGGACGGCGTCGGATGCGGTCAGGGGCGCACGAGCCCGCCGCATCGACCCCCATCCCTCCGGTTCGCCGTCCCGGACCCGCCCGTCCCCCGGGGACAGCGCAGCCGCCCTCCTCGCCGTCCCCGGCCGTTTGCAAGTAGCCGTCTCGCACCCGTTCAGGATTCCGCCACATGCCGTCAAACAACATTGACACCCAACTCAACAACATTTTCGACGAGGACAACACCCCACCCGAATTCGACGTGGTGCTGCGTGGCTTTGACCGCAACCAGGTGCTGGACCACCTGGAAGGCCTGCGCAACGACCTGAAGCAGAACACCAAGCAGGTCGAGAAGTTCAAGACCGAGCTGGCCGCCAAGACCCGGCAGCTCCAGGAGCGTGAGCGCCCCTCCTACTCCGGCCTGGGCTCGCGTATCGAGGAGCTGCTGCGCCTGGCCGAGGAGCAGGCCAACGAGCTGGTCCAGAGCGCGCAGATCGACGCCAACGACATACGCTCCGCCGCCCAGATCGAGGCCGCCGAGATGCGCGCGGCCGCCGAGTCCGAGGCCACCGAGGTCCGCACCCTCGCCCAGCGCGAGGCCGATGAGACCCGCCAGGCCGCCGACTCCGAGGCGGAGGAGATCACCACCACCGCCCGCCGCGAGGCCGACGAGCTGACCTCCACCACCGAGCGCGAGGTGCAGAAGAAGCGTTCGGCGGTCGACCACGAGATCGCCGAGAAGCGCGCCACCTTCGAGGGCGAGATCGCCAAGCTGCGCACCACCACCGAGCGCGAGTGCGCCCAGGCCCGCGCAGCCGCCAAGCGCGAGCGCGACGAGACCATCCAGGCCGCCAAGAGCCAGGCCGAGGAACTGCGCAAGAACGCCGAGCGCGCCTACGCCGAGTCCGAGGCCCGCCGTACCGAGGCCGAGGACCAGTTCGAGCTCCAGCTGGCCGACCGCCGCGCCGAGGCGGAGCGTCAGGACGCCGAGCGCCTCGCCGCTGCCCAGGCCGCCACGCAGAAGATGGTCAACGAGGCCGAGGAGCGCGCCGCCAGCGCCGAGCAGCGCGCCACCAAGGCGAGCCAGCAGGCCGAGCAGACCCGCCGCGACGCCGAGAACCACGCCAAGCAGCTGGTCGGCAACGCCAAGAAGAACGCCTCCCAGATCGAGACCGAGGCCAAGTCCAAGGTCGAGCACCAGCTCAGCGACGCCAAGGCCGAGGCCAACCGGATCATGACGGTCGCCACCAAGGAGGTCGACGAGCTCAACCGCCAGCGCGACAGCATCCAGTCGCACCTTCAGCAGCTGCGCCAGCTGCTCGGTGGCGGCGACGGTGGCGCCGCTCCGGCGGCTCCCGCCGCCCCGTCGGCCCCGGCCCCGGCCGCGATCCCGCAGGACTCCGCTCCGGAGGCCGAAGAGGCCAAGCAGCCCGCGCACTCCGGCAAGGGCGCCGACGACGAGGACTGGTGGCAGGAGTAGCGTTCCGGCCCCTTCGGGGCTGAGACGCGCTCACGCACGAGGGCCCGCCCTCCCCGTTGTTCCGGGAGAGGGCGGGCCCTTCGCCGTGCCGGGCCGACGCGACCCGGCGATACCGGCCCGTCCGGGTCACCTGAGGGTCTGCGTGTCCCTCTCGTACGGGCCGTCCCACTCCACGGGCAGCGGGTAGGCCTCAGGGTTGACCCTTTTGACGATCTCGTCCAGAACCCGGCGCACGTAGGGCTCGCCCACCCACAGGTGCTTGGCGCCCTCCACCCCGATGACCTCGCACTGGGTGAGCGGGCTGAACCGCTCCTTGGCCTCGTCGGGGCGCAGGTAGTCGTCGTGCTCGGGTACCAGGGCGATCACCGGCTTGCCCGAGTCGGCCCACACCGCCATGTCGGACTCATCGGCGCGGTGCAACGGGGGCGACAGCAGCAGAGCGCCCCTGACCTGCGGATCGGCACCCCATTTGAGAGCCAGTTCGGTACCGAAGGACCAGCCCACCAGCCAGGGTTCGGGCAGGCCCTCGAACTCGGTGAACTCGATGGCGGCGAGCACGTCGTGCTTCTCGGCCTCGCCCTCGCCGAACTCACCCTGGCTGGTCCCGTGCCGTGAGCTGGTGCCGCGGGTGTTGAACCTCAGCACCGCGACGTCGGCCAGCGCGGGCAGCCGGAACGAGGCCTTGCGCAGGATGTGGCTGTCCATCATGCCCTCGGCGGTGGGCAGCGGGTGCAGGCACACCAGAGTGGCCTTGGGCTCGCGGCCCTCGGGCAGGGCCAGCTCGCCGACCAGTTCCAGGCCGTCGGCGGTGTGCAGGGTGATGGGTCGTCTCACGGCGGGCAGCACCGTGGTGGCTCGGATCTCCATGGCTCCTCGTGTCCGGGTTCGGTTGCCGTGAAGCAGGGCGTGTTCAGCGGTCAGTACACCTAGCGCACGCCGCGGAGGCGCCGGTTCCAGCAGGAGGAGTGCCAGTGGCGCCGGTCGCCGCCGTCACCGTAGGGGCGCCAGGCCACGACGTGGGCCATACCCACGGGGATCTCCTGGACACAGCCGGGGCAGCGGTAGACCTTGGTGGCCGCGGCACCGGGGACACGGCGGGTCACCCACTCCCCGTCAGGACCTGTCTCACGGCGCTGTCCTCCGGTGATGCGCAGCATGAGGGCGTCCTCGTCGTCAGGGGCGCGACGGGGTGCGTTACGGCCCCGGCCGAACTTGCGGCGGGGGGAATTACGGCGCGGGCTCACACCGTCCAGGGTAAAAGAAGCCGGACAGTGGCCGCCGCCACACACGTGGCGGCGGCCAGGACACCAGGTCGTGTTTTTTGCATCATTTCGGTCCCGCCCGTCTCCCCCCACCACCCTCAGGGGAGAGCCTGCGGCCCGGTCTCCCTCGTCCGCCGGGCCGCTCACTGATCCGAAGGCCTTCTGAAAAACACTCCCTAGCTGTGGCAGGCGCAGCCGCCGCCGTGTCCTCCGCCCTCCTCGGTGTCGGGCAGCTGGTCCATCAGCAGCGGCGCGGGCACCGTGATGCTGGTCAGGCTGTACTCGCCCATCGCGACCAGGGTGGTGACCACGGACTCGGCGCCGCGCTCCTCCAGAAGCTCGGTCGGACCCTTGGGGTAGCCGCACCCGAACCGCATGGCGGTGTCGACGTCCTTCGCCGAGGCGTAGCCGTCGCCGATCATGCGCATGGCGTCGTCGATCTGCGGAGCGATGAGGATCTCGCCCAGGTCCAGGATCTCCTCCTCGCGGACCATCTCCGCGTAGCGGCCCGTGGGACGGGGCTCGGGCTCCTCGTCGGTGCCCGCGTAGAAGCCCTGGCCGGACTTGCGGCCCAGGCGGCCCGCGGCGACCATACGGCGCACCAGCGGTGAGGCGGCGTAGCGCGGATCGCGGTACTCCTCCCACAGCACGTCCATGACGGCCAGGCAGACGTCCAGGCCGACCAGGTCGGCGAGGGCCAGCGGTCCCATGGGCAGGCCGGCGGCCTTCTGGACGGCGGAGTCGATCTCCTCGCGAGTGGCGATCTTGCGCTCGTAGAGGCGGACGGCGTCGTTGATGTAGGGGACCAACAGGGCGTTGGCCACGAACCCGGCGCGGTCACCGACCGCCACCGGGGTCTTGCCGATGCGCTTGGCGACCTCCGAGACCAGGTCGACGGTCTCGCCGCTGGTGGAAACCGTGGTGATGACCTCAACCAGCTTCATGACCGGAGCCGGGTTGAAGAAGTGCAGACCCACGACCTTGTCCGGACGGCCGGTGAGCGCAGCGATCTCGGTGACCGACAACGACGACGTGTTGGTGGCCAGGATCGTGCCGGGCGGGCAGATCCGGTCCAGATCGTTGAAAACGTCCCTTTTGATGTCCATCCGCTCGGGGACGGCCTCCACGACGAAGTCCGCGTCGGCGAGGTCCTCGCGCGAGATGGTGAACGTCAGCCGGGCGTCGATCCCGGAGCGTTCCTCCTCGGTGAGTTTGCCCTTGCTGACCGCACGCGAGAGGGACTTGTCCACGTGGGCACGGCCGCGGTCGATGGCGGCCTGGTCGATCTCGACCCCGGTGACGTTGAACCCCGCACGTGCGAACACCTCAGCGATGCCCGCTCCCATCGCGCCGAGTCCGACGACACCGACCTTGTCAAATTCCTGCACCATATGCCCAGAGTACGGGCCCCGTGTCCCGACCAGCGCACGGGCCGCCTTCGCGGGGCGGCTTGTCATCGCTCATCTGGTGCACGGCGGTTATACGACCGATCCCCGCCCGCCGCACGGAGGCGGTAACGTTGCCTCCCGTGCGTCTCGTCATCGCTCGGTGCAGCGTCGACTACGTCGGCCGACTCACCGCCCACCTGCCCATGGCTCCCCGCCTGATCCTGATCAAGGCCGACGGGAGTGTGTCCATCCACGCCGACGACCGGGCGTTCAAACCGCTGAACTGGATGAGCCCGCCCTGCAAGCTGCGCGAGGAGACCGTCGCCGACGGCCCGGACGTGTGGACGGTCACGCACAGCAAGTCCGGTGAGAAGCTGGTGCTGACCGTCGAAGAGATCACGCACGACTCCTCGCACGAGTTGGGCAAGGATCCCGGCCTACAGAAGGACGGCGTCGAGTCCCACCTCCAGGAGCTCCTGGCCGAGCACATCACCACCCTCGGCGAGGGTTACACGCTCGTCCGGCGTGAGTACCCCACGGCGATCGGCCCGGTCGACATCCTGTGCCGGGACGGGGAGAACGCCACCGTGGCCGTGGAACTCAAGCGGCGCGGGGACATCGACGGCGTCGAACAGCTCACCCGCTACCTGGAACTGCTCAACCGGGACCCGCAGCTGGCCCCGGTGCGCGGAGTGTTCGCCGCCCAGGAGATCAAGCCGCAGGCCCGCGTCCTCGCCGAGGACCGCGGGATCTCCTGCGTGGTGCTGGACTACGACGAGCTGCGCGGCATCGAACCGGACGTCCTGCGCCTGTTCTGACCCGGCGCGGTGGCACCCGCCGCGTGGTGGCAGCCGTACGGGGCGGTGTCCTCCGACCGGAGGACACAAGTGCGCCCCGGCGGCCGATATCCGGGCCGGCGCCGCTCCGGAAGAGTCGGTGCCATGAGCGAGACAGCGATCGAGGTACGTGGCCTCCGCAAGAAGTATCGCGACGACGAGGCCGTCGCCGGTGTCGACCTGACCGTCCCGCGCGGCGAGGTCTTCTCCTTCCTCGGCCCCAACGGGGCGGGCAAGTCCACTACCGTCGAGATCCTTGAGGGCTTCCGCCGCCGAGACGGCGGCACCGCACGGGTACTGGGCCAGGACCCCGGCACGGCCGGGCGCCGGTGGCGTGCGCGCATCGGCGTGGTCTGGCAGCGCGAGACCCTGGTCCCGCAGCTGACCGTGCGTGCGGTGGTCCGCCACTTCGCGGGCTACTACCCCGATCCCCGCGATCCCGACGCGACGGTCGAACTGGTCGGCCTCGGCGAGAGGGCCGGGGCCCGGGTCACCTCCCTGTCCGGCGGACAGCGGCGTCGGCTGGACGTGGCGCTCGGTATCGTCGGCGGACCCGAACTGCTGTTCCTGGACGAGCCCACCACCGGGTTCGATCCCCGAGCCCGGCGCGACTTCTGGTCGCTGATCGGTGGCCTGGCCCAGGGCGGCACCACCGTCGTGCTGACCACGCACTACCTGGAGGAGGCCGAAGCCCTCGCCGACCGCGTGTGCGTGATCGCGCGCGGCAGGGTCCGCGCCGAGGGCGCCCCCGCCACCCTGGGCGGGCGGGCCACGGCCCAGGCCACCGTCAGCTGGACGGACGGCGGGCGGCGCCGCGAGACCAGGACCGCGGAGCCCACCCGGGTGGTGGGCGAACTGGCCACCCTGTTCTCCGGCGAGGTCCCCGGGCTGAGTGTGCACCGCCCCACGCTGGAGGATGCCTACCTGGACCTGATCGGCGACGGCGCACGGGACGCCCGTGCCGAGAGGGAGTCGGTCTCCGTATGAGCACCCGTACCGAGCACGCTCCCGCTCCCCTTCCCGGTGTTCTGCGCGTCGGACTCTCCCGGGGCTGGCTGGAGGTCCGCGAGTTCGCCAACGAGTGGGAGAGCGTGATCTTCACCTTCTCCCTTCCCGCGCTGATCCTGGCCATGTTCTCGTTGATCTTCGACGGCATGTTCGACATGGGTATGCCCGCCGTGGACTACTACCTTCCCGGCCTGATCGCCATGGGCCTGATGTCGGTCAGCTTCCAGACCCTGGGCCTGGCCATCGCCAACGAACGCGACACCGGCGGCCTGCGCCGCCTGCGCGGCACCCCCATGCCGCCGACCGCCTACTTCGTCGGCAAGACCGTGCTGATCCTGTTCCTCGCCCTGGGACAGGTGGTCCTGCTCCTGGCGGTGGGCGGTCTCGTCTTCGGTGCGCGGCTGCCACAGGACCCGGCTGCCTGGGTGACGCTGGCGTGGGTGTTCACGCTCGGCACCGTCTCCTGCTCCCTGCTGGGCATCGCGGCCAGCTCCCTGGCCCGCAACGCCCGGTCCGCCTCCGGAGTCGTGGTCCTGCCGTTCCTGGTCCTGCAATTCGTCTCGGGGATCTTCGTGCCCGTCATCGCCCTGCCCGAGTGGGTGCTCAACGCCGCGTCGCTCTTCCCGCTGCTGTGGATGGCGCAGGGTCTGCGCGCCGCGTCCTTCCCAGCCGAGATGGCCGCCCTCGAACCCGGCGGCTCCTGGGAGCTGCCCTCGGTGGCCCTGGCACTCGGCACGTGGTGTGTGGTGGGCTTGGCGGTGGTGTTGCTGACGTTCCGGTGGAAGACGCGGAAGGACGGGTGATCGCCCTCGCCCAGGCGGTGGAGTCGGAGATGGAATCCGACCCCGCCCTGGTTCGCCGCCACCTCGCCCTGATGCGCGAGACCGCCGCGGAGAACCTCGCCGAGGCACGGGCCATGGTCGCCGCCCGCCAGCCGGTGAACCTGGACCACGGATCCCTCGAAGCCGCCCTGGAACGGGTCTCGGCGCGGCTGGGCGACGAGCTCGGCATCTCGGTGGACACCTCCGTGCGGGGCGTTCCGGTTTCCCTTCCCAACGACCTCCAGGTTTGTCTGCTACGCACCGCCCAGGAGGCGCTGGCCAACGTCCGCAGACACGCCCGGGCCACGCACGCGCATGTGTCCCTGGAGTATCCGCCGACGACGGGCGGCGCCTCGGGGACGGTGGAGCTGACCGTCTCCGACGACGGGACCGGTTTCCGTCCCGACGAGGCCGTCGGCGGACACGGGCTGGCGAACATGCGGCACAGGGCGGACGACGCCGGTGGCGCCCTGGCGGTCGACAGCGCCCCCGGGCACGGCACCACCGTGCGGATATCGCTGCCCCTGCCCACGGCCCCGGACGGCGGCCAGCGCGAGAGCGATGAGGAGTACGCACCGTGATCCGTGTCCTGCTGGTCGACGACCACCCGGTGGTCCGCGAGGGCATCCGCGGCATGCTCAGCGCCGAGGAGGACCTCGTCATCGCCGGTGACGCCGCCTCCGGTCCCGAGGCGGTCGCCCTGGTGGCCGCACTGGAACCGGACGTGGTGCTCATGGACCTGCGCATGCCCGGCGGCGACGGGGTGGAGGCCACCGAGCGCGTCCACGCCGAACGCCCCGGAGTGCACGTCCTGGTACTCACGACCTACGACACCGACACCGACATCCTGCGCGCCGTGGAAGCGGGCGCCACCGGCTACCTGCTCAAGGACACCCCGCGCGCGCAGCTGGCCGAGGCCGTGCGCACCGCCGCACGAGGCGAGACCGTCCTCACCGGGCGGCTGGCGGGCAAGCTGGTCACCGGGATGCGCCAGCGCGCCGAGCCCGCCACCGCCCTGTCCCCGCGGGAGGCGGAGGTCCTGCGCCTGGCCGCTGAGGGGCGTACCAACGCGGCGATCGGCCGCGCACTGCACATCAGCGCGACCACGGTGAAGACCCATCTGATGCGGGCCTACGACAAACTGGGGGTGAGTGACCGGACCGCCGCGGTGTCCCAGGCGATCCGCCGCGGCCTGCTTCCGGAGGCCTGACGCGGAGGGCTCGCGCAGGGGCTGGCGCTGCCGTCGGCAGGCGCATCACGCGAAAGAGCCGGCCACGGCCTCAGGGCCCTCTCAGGGACGATCCCGGATGCCGTGTGCCGTGCCGACGCGGAAGAATCGTCATATGGTGGAATCAATGAGCGAGATCACTCCCCCCGAGCACGGTCGGATACGCGCCTCCGACAACGACCGTGACTCCGTCGCGCACCAGCTGCGCGAAGCCCTCGCCGAGGGGCGACTGGACCCGGACGAGCACAGCGAGCGGCTGGACGCCGTCTACCGGGCCAAGACCCTCGGCGACCTCGTCCCCATCACCGAGGACCTCCCGGCGCAGAGCGGCCCCGCCGCCTCCGCGGCGCCCACCGGCTTCCGTTCGCCCCGCCCGGTCTACGGCGGCGGCCGGATCGTGAACCAGCAGCCCACCAGCCGGAGCGCGATCGTCCTGATGGGCGGCGCCGACCGGTCGGGCAACTGGGTCGTGCCGGGCACCTTCGTCGCCGCCGCGGTGATGGGCGGGATCGAGCTGGACCTGCGCGAGGCCCGGTTCGCCCAGCGCGAGACCACCATCTGGATCTGCACCGTCATGGGCGGGGTGGGCGTCACCGTGCCCGACGACGTGCAGGTGCGAGTGCACGGGCTTCCGCTCATGGGCGGCTTCGGCGTCTCCGAGAACACTCCCAGCGTCGTGGACCCGGAGGCGCCGGTCGTGCACATCCGGGGCGTCGCCGTGATGGGCGGGGTGGGCGTCGAGTACAGGCCGCGCAAACACCAGGACAGGACCGAGGAGTAGGGCAGGCGGTCCCCATCCCTCCCGGCAAGACGTTCTGCTCGTTCTGAGCCGTCCATCGAAACACAGTGATGCCCCGTACGTAAGGTCTGTGGCTGATTGTGGCAATTGTGGCCACTGGTCCTTGCTGTGCAACCCTTCTGATGTCAGGCTTCAGCGATACCTCGCCTACCCAAGGTGTCCATCCCCCAACGACACGGAGCGGTGGACCCCCGTAACCCCGGAGGAAGATCGTTGCATCCCACGCACGAAGGGACCTCGTCGCGCAGAGCGGCCGTCTCCGCTTCCCGGCGCCGCGCCGCCACCGCCGGCGCCGCCGCCGTCCTGATGGCCGTCGGAACCCTGGCGGCCTCTCCCGCCCACGCCGAGCCCGGGCCGCCGGACCACTCCCGTGCCCCGGAGCACGCCGGTCCGCCCGAGCACGCCGGCAAGCCGGACAAGCCGGGTGATGACCTGCCGCTGTCGGAACTGGTGACCGCCGGGGCCATCCAGGAGCACATGGAAAACCTCGACACCATCGCCGAGTACAACGGCGGCAACCGGGCCACGAACACCCCGGGCTACGACGTCGCCGCCCTGTACGTCGAGGACCAGCTCGAACGCGCCGGATACGAGCCCTACCGGCACGAGTACGAGTACGAGCTGTGGCGGCAGCACTCCCCTTCCGTCCTGGCCCGGACCGCGCCGGACGAGGCCGTCTACGAGTCCGGCGCCGACTACGTGACCATGAGCTACTCCGGCGCGGGTGACGTGACCGCACCGGGCGTGGCCGTCAACTTCGACAGCGCCGAGAGCGGCTGCTCGGCCGACGACTTCGCGGACTTCCCCGAAGGCGCCGTCGCGATCACCATGCGCGGCACCTGCCCGTTCGGGGAGAAGGTCCAGAACGCCGCCGACGCGGGTGCCTCCGCGGCCCTGGTGGTCAACAACGCCGACGAGGCCTTCCAGGGCACCGTGGGCGATCTCTCCGACATCCCCGCAGTCGGGGTCTCGGGGACGGTGGGCGCCGACCTGCTCTCCGCCGAGGACCCGGAGCTGCGGGTGAGCGTGGACGCCGAGATCAGCACCGAGACCTCCTTCAGCGTCCTCGCCGAGACCCCGGGCGGCCAGGAGGACAACGTGGTCGTGGTCGGCAGCCACCTCGACGGTGTCGAGGAGGGGCCCGCCATCAACGACAACGGCAGCGGCTCGGCCTTCGTGCTGGAGACCGCCGTCCAGCTGGCGAAGCAGGAAAGCCCCAAGAACAAGGTCCGCTTCGCCTTCTGGGGCACCGAGGAGGAGGGCCTGGTCGGCTCCACCCGCTACGTGGAGGACCTGACCGAGGAGCAGGTCGAGAACACCGCTCTCTACCTCAACTTCGACATGATCGGCTCGCACAACTACGGCCGGTTCGTCCTGGACGGCCGGATGGAGCTGCCCGGCTCCGTCAGCGCCCCCTCCGGGTCCGGAGCGATCGCGAAGGTCTTCGAGGACTACTTCGCCGAGCAGGGCCAGGTCAGCGAGCCCGGCGTGCTGAGCGGCCGCAGCGACTACCAGGGGTTCATGACGGCGGGTATCCCCGCCGGCGGCCTGTTCAGCGGCGCCGACGGAGTCAAGACCGAGGAGCAGGTCGGGTGGTACGGCGGTACAGCCGGCGAGCAGTTCGACCCGTACTACCACACCGCCGGGGACACCATGGAGAACGTCGACTGGGACTCGGTGGCCGAGCTGTCGGCCGCCGGCGCGCACGGTGTGGAGTTCTTCGCCGAGAGCACCCTGCCGGTGAACGGCGTACTGCGCTCCACCACGGTCGGCGCCGAGTTCCCCCGGTTGGGTGAGGCCTGGCTCAGGTAGTCCGTGCCCTCCCGCACATGAGATCGGCCGCACGGCCCGAAGACGGGGCGGGTGGCGTGGACCCCCCGGTTCCACGCCGCCCGCCCCTCGCAGTGTCTCCCCCCTCCGCGACCGCCCGGATGGCCCCCTCTGCCCACCCGGAACCTCGCGCACGGACACCGCCGGAAACTACTTGGAGTAGCTTCCTGGTTCCCTAATGTATCAGTGATCTGAATCACTTTCACCCGCTGCTACGTGACAGCTATCCCCCGTCATGAAGGCCGTGCCGGTGCGGCACCAGGCTGCACGCCCCGCCGCGACGGTCCGGCGGAAGCGGGCCGTCCTCATCCTCCCCCGGCCGCCCCGGGGTCATCACGCAGGCGGATGTTCTCGTCCTCCAGCTCGAGGATCCGGCCGACCCCGGCAAGGTTCACCCCCTGGGCCGCCAGCTCGGCGACCCGCCGCAGGCGGGCGATGTCGTCATCGCTGTACAGCCGCGTGCCGCCCTCGGTACGCGCCGGGGCGACCAGGCCCCGCTCCTCGTAGGAGCGCAGGCTCTGCGGCGCGATGCCCGCCAGCTCCGCCGCCACGGAGATCGTGTAGAGGCCCCGGGCGGAACCCGGCCGGGATTCTGTCATGAGCGGCATCCTTCCCCAGCACACCGCCCCGCCATGGGAGTGTGCCCTTCAGCTGACGAAACCTTTATCAGACTCTGTTGTTTATCTCCTCAAGGATGAGGTATAAAACTTGCGTCAGCTCGCATCAGGTTTTGTGGTACGGACAAAGGAGGTATCCATGATGCTGATGCGCACCGACCCCTTCCGTGACATCGACCGCCTCACACAGCGGATCCTGGGCGACGCCGGCAGGCCGGCCGCGATGCCCATCGACGCCTACCGTGACGGAGACGTCTTCATGGTCTGCTTCGACCTGCCCGGTGTGCGCGCCGACTCCATTGACCTGGAGGTCGAGCGCAACGTGCTGACCGTGACCGCCGAGCGGGCCGACACCCTGGGCGACCACGACTCGGTGCTCGTCGCCGAGCGGCCCACCGGCACCTTCTCCCGGCAGCTGTTCCTCGGGGAGACCCTGCGAACCGACGACATCCAGGCCGACTACACCGACGGCGTCCTGACTCTGCGCATCCCGGTGTCCGAGCAGGCCAAGCCGCGCAAGATCAGCGTCAGCCAGGGTGCCGAGCAGCCCTACAGCATCAAGGCCTGAGCACCCGTGGCCCGGCCCCGGCCGGGCCACGGTTCCACACTTCCGAACACCTGTCCCGCCAACCAGGAAGCAGTGATTCGATGTCCCCAGTTCTGCGCAGAACCCGCGCGGTGGCCGAGCACATCCAGCGCCAGAGCGGCCAGGAGTCGACGCATCTGGCGTGTGTCCGCTTCTTCCACGCCCTCAGGTCCTACGAGAGCGCCTGGGGAAGCACTCCCGACCGCCTCCGCCAAGCCCTGAACGACCTCCGGCGGGCCACCACCGACCTCACCGGCGACCCCGACGCCTTCCGACGGGCATGCCGGGATCCCCACCACCGAGGCGTACCGCAGAGCCTTGACGGCCCTCTCGCCGAGCAGCTGCGGTCGTTCCTGGCCGTACCCGCCTGAGCACGGCCAGACCGAACCCGGCGGAGACCGCCGCCCGTCGGAACGCTTCCCGAGAGTCCGGCGCCCTCGGCACCCCGGGGGCGCTCATCTAGGGTTGGGGACATGACCAAACGGGACACCGACAAGCCGGTCGTGCTGTCGAAGATCTACACGCGCACCGGCGACGCCGGATCGACGGCGCTCGGCGACATGAGCCGGACCAGCAAGAACGACACGCGCCTGGTCGGGTACGCCGACACCGAGGAGGCCAACGCCGCCATCGGCACCGCCCTGGCCATGGGCGAACTGCCCGACGACGTCCGGGCCCTGCTCGTCCGCGTCCAGAACGAGCTGTTCGACCTGGGCGCCGACCTGTCCACACCGATCGTGTCCGACCCGGAGTTCCCACCGCTGCGGGTCGAGTCCGACTACGTCGCACGGCTGGAGGAGGCCTGCGACGTCTACAACGCCGACCTGCCCACCCTGCGCAGCTTCATCCTGCCCGGGGGCTCACCCACCGTGGCGCTCATGCACATGGCGCGGATCGTGGTCCGGAGGGCGGAGCGCAGCGTGTGGGCGGCCGTTGAGGAGTACGGCGACACGGTCAACCCGCTCACCGCCCAGTACCTCAACCGGCTCTCCGACCTGCTGTTCATCCTCGGCCGGTACGTCGCCGGAGAGGGTGACGAGGTCCTGTGGAAGCCGGGGGGCGAACGCTAGCTCCCGCTCCTCCGGGAGAAGGGGCCCGTTCCGCGGAGCGGGCCCCCTTCCGCGTTCCCGCCCCCTTCGGGCGGTTCCCCCGCCCCGAACGCCGGGGCCGAGAGCCGGGGCCGCGCCGGCATGGGGACGACCGTCCACGGACACGAAGAGGGTCCGAGAGATGCCGTGCCACGCGCGAGGACTCAGCACTCGGGCGGAAAACCCTCGCGGGGAGAGATCTCCGCCTCCGAGGAGTCCTCCAAGCTGGCGTACACGCCCTCCTCGCCCGCCAGCGTCTCGGTCATGAACACGACCGTGCCGATGTCATGCTCGGCGTCCTCTCCCGGGGCACCGGCCTCGGACCCGATCCCGACGAGGTACTCCTCCCGCTCCGACTCCGGGGCCAGCCGGTAGACGGGGTCGCCGGAGCCGTCCGTGATCCGCCAGTCGTCGCCGGGGGCGGACAGGTCGACCTCCAGTTCGCTCCCGTCGAACTCGCGGGTGGCGACCAGGTGTCTACGCAGTTCCCCGCTGACCAGGTCGATCTGCCGCGGCCCGGCGTCGCCGCACCAGGCCACGAGCAGCACGGGGAACTTGTGCCGGGCGCTGAAATGGCCCGTGGCCACCGCGCCGACGTGGCCGCCCGTCGGCTGACAGGCGGCGAGCAGGGGCACCAGAAGCGTGAGGGCGAGGAGGCCGGAGAACCGGGAAGCGCGCATGGAACCGCATCCTGCCGTGTTCTGGTGCCCCGCGGAAGGGGGCGTTCGGACGGGCGGAGCGCAGCGGAGCCCCCCGAAAAGCACTGCCTAGAGGTTGTCCAGCTCACGCTCGACGGCCTCGACCTTGCCGTGCAGGGCGTCGGTGACGCCCTCTCGGATGTCGGCCTTGAGGGTGAAGGTCACCCGGGAGGCGCCCTCCCCCGCGGCCTCCACCGCACGCCTGACCACGCCCATGACCTCGTCCCACTCACCTTCGACCGTGGTGAACATGGGACCGGTCTCATTGGGCAGCCCGCTCTCACGGACCACCTTCACAGCGCGGGCGACGGCGGGGGTGACGGACTCACCGGTACCGAGAGGAGCTACGGAGAAAGCAACGATCATGCGGCCATGCTAGGCACGGGGGGAACCGCTGTGAATGACCGACACGGCCCTCAGCCCTCCCAGTGCGTCCCCGGCGGCATCGACTCCAGCCAGGACAGGAAACCGGTCAGGGTGCCCTCGTTCATAGCGATCTCGTACGCCGGTTCCCGGGGATCGGAGCCGTCACCGCGGAGCCAGCCGATCTGGAGCACGGTGAGGTCGACCGGCAGGTCCTCCCCCTCCTCGGGCGCGCGCCTCCCCACAACGACGAGACCGCGGCGCGACAGCTTCGCTGTCGGCCGCGGTCTGAGCGAGAAGATGGGGAACCAACCCAGGTTGTCCGTGCCGTACCGGCCAAAACCGATGCGCCAGGAGCCCCGACGGCCCCGCGCCCCGACGGCGCGCAGATAGCACTCCACCGCGCCGCCGCGCCGTACGAGGATCCAACGGCGCAGGGAGACTGCGAGTACCAGAGCCAGGAGGAAGAGGAGCAGGGCGTAGAACACCCACTGCGCGGACTCCAACCACGGTGTGCCAGGCAGCAGCCGTTCCATGCCCACTACTCGTTCCGCCGTCCCGGTACGCTAGGCGACTTCCTCGCCCGCAGCGCGCAGGCGACTGCTGGCGCGGCCCAGAGCGACGTTGTCGCCGGACTCGTCCGCGTTCTTCAGCGCCGTGCGCGCACGGTTCACATCGATGTCCTCGGCGAGCTCTGCGGTCTCGGCGAGGATGGAGACACGACCCTCACCCGAGACCGAGACGAACCCGCTGTGCGCGGCGGCCCGGACCTCGCCGGCCTCCCGCGCACCCAGCACGCGAACGACGGCGTCGTGGGCCAGAAGCGAGACCAGCGGGACGTGCCCGGGCTGGACGCCGATCTCACCCTCGACGGTCTTCGCGATGACCATGTCGCCCTCGCCCGCCCAAATCTCACGTTCAGGCGAGACGATCTCGACGAAAAGCTTCTTCGACACTGCCACAAACTCCTCGGCTAGCGGGTGGTTTCGGCCGGGCCGGTCCCCGATGATCCGCGGGAACCGGCCCGGCCCAATAACTAGCCCGCCCGTCGCCCGCCACCACCCTCAACGGACGCTACGCGCGGCTTTAGCCTTGCAGCTTCTTGGCCTTCTCGACGACCATGTCGATGTTGCCGACGTCGAGGAACGCCTGCTCGGGCAGGTGGTCGTACTCACCGTCGCAGACCGCCTTGAAGGAGGAGATGGTCTCCTCCAGCGGGACGAACACACCCGGGTTGCCGGTGAACTTCTCGGCGACGAACATGTTCTGCGAGAGGAAGCGCTCCAGGCGCCGCGCCCGGTTGACGACGATCTTGTCCTCTTCGGACAGCTCGTCCATACCGAGAATGGCGATCTGGTCCTGCAAGTCCTTGTTGCGCTGCAGGATCTCCTTCACCCGCTGGGCCACCTCGTAGTGCTCGTCGCCCACGTACTGCGGGTCCAGGATGCGCGAGGTGGAGGCCAGCGGGTCCACCGCCGGGTAGATGCCCTTCTGCGAGATCGGGCGGGAGAGCTCGGTCGTCGCGTCCAGGTGGGCGAAGGTGGTCGCCGGAGCCGGGTCGGTGTAGTCGTCCGCGGGCACGTAGATCGCCTGCATCGAGGTGATCGAGTGGCCGCGGGTCGAGGTGATCCGCTCCTGGAGCTGACCCATCTCGTCCGCCAGGTTGGGCTGGTAACCCACGGCCGAGGGCATACGGCCCAGCAGTGTGGAGACCTCCATACCAGCCTGGGTGAAACGGAAGATGTTGTCGATGAACAGCAGCACGTCCTGCTTCTGGACGTCACGGAAGTACTCCGCCATCGTCAGAGCGGACAGCGCCACCCGCAGACGGGTGCCCGGGGGCTCGTCCATCTGTCCGAAGACGAGCGCGGTGTCCGGCAGGACGCCCATCTCGTCCATCTCCAGGAAGAGGTCCGTACCCTCACGGGTGCGCTCACCGACACCGGCGAACACGGACACACCACCGAAGTTGCGGGCGATACGGGTGATCATCTCCTGGATGAGCACCGTCTTGCCGACACCGGCACCGCCGAACAGACCGATCTTGCCACCACGCACGTACGGCGTGAGGAGGTCGATCACCTTGATGCCCGTGACCAGCATCTCGGTCTTGGACTCAAGCGTGTCGAAGGACGGAGCCTTGCGGTGGATCGGCCAGTGCTCGGTCGCACCCAGCTCGGAGGAGGGCACGTCCATGGACTCGCCCAGGGTGTTGAACACGTGGCCCTTGACGACGTCGCCGACGGGCACGCTGATCGGCGCACCGGTGTCGCGGACCTCGGCGCCACGGACCATGCCGTCCTGGGGAGCCAGGGAGATGGCGCGCACCAGGTTGTCACCCAGGTGCTGGGCGACCTCCAGGGTGATGGTCTTGTCCTTGCCGCCGATGCTCACATCGGTGTGCAGGGCGTTGTAGATGGCAGGCAGGGAACCGACGGGGAACTCCACGTCGACGACCGGGCCGGTGACCCGGGCGATGCGGCCGGTGGCGGTGCCAGCCCCAGCCGTCCCTTCAACTGTCGCAGTCACTTTGGTTACTCACTTCCCGCGCTGGCAGCAGCGAGCGCGTCGGCACCGCCGACAATCTCACTGAGCTCATTGGTGATCTCAGCCTGACGTGCCTGGTTGGCCAGGCGGGTCAGGTTCTTGGCGAGGTCCTCAGCGTTGTCCGTGGCGGCCTTCATAGCCGCGCGACGGGACGCCTGCTGGGAGGCTGCGGACTCCAGGAGCGCGAAGTAGATGCGGTTGGTCACGTACTGCGGAAGCAGCCGGTCCAACGCCTCCTCCACGGAGGGCTCGAACTCGTACAGCGGCAGCGGAGCGCCCTGTTCGGCCTCAAGCTCGTTCGCGTCGACCTCCTCGAGCTCCAGCGGCAGGGCACGAACGGCCGTGGCGCGCTGGGTCAGCATCGAGACGAACTCCGTGGAGACCACGTGGATCTCGTCGACACCGCCCTCGGAGCTGTCCATGGCGAACTTCTCCATGAGCGCGGAACCGATCTCCTGGGCGTGTGCGTAGGTCGGGCGCTCGGTGATGCCCTCCCACTGCCCTTCGAGCGGACGGTCGCGGAACTTGTAGAAGCCCACGCCCTTGCGGCCCACCATGTAGGTGAGGACCTCCTTGCCCTGCTCCCGCAGGAGCCCGGAGAGGGCCTCAGTCTCCTTGAGCACGTTGGACGAGAACGCGCCCGCCAGGCCCTTGTCACTGGTGATGACCAGGACGGCCGCACGGGTCGGGTTCTCGGCATGGGTCAGCAGCGGGTTGTAGGTCACCCGGCTGGCCAGGGCTGAGACCGCCCGGGTGATCTCCCGCGCGTAGGGCCCAGCAGCCTCCGCCGCACGCTGCGCCTTGGTGATGCGCGTCGTGGCGATGAGCTCCATCGCGCGGGTGATCTTCGCCATCGACTTCGTCGAGCGGATCCTCCGGCGATAGACGCGAAGCTGTGCACCCATGGGTTACTTCCCGCCCTTGGCGACCTTGATGGTCTCCTGGCCGACCTGGTCCTCGCTGAGCGCTCCAGTCTCGGCCTCGGTGCCCAGGAGGGTCCCGGCCGAGGTCTGGAAACCCTGCTTGAACTTATCCAGGACGGAGTCCAGGGACTTCTTGGTCTCGTCGTCGAACTTGCCGGTGTCACGGATGGTGTCGAGGATGCCGGAGTGCTCCCGGGAGAGGTAGTCCAGGAAGTCGTCCTCGAAGCGGCGCACGTCCTCGACCGGGACGTCGTCGATCTTGCCGGTGTTGCCGGCCCAGATCGAGACGACCGTCTTCTCCATGGGGAACGGCGAGTACTGGCCCTGCTTGAGCAGCTCCATCATCCGGGCACCGCGCTCCAGCTGCTGCTTGGAGACCGCGTCCAGGTCCGAACCGAAGGCGGAGAAGGCCTCGAGCTCGCGGTACTGGGCCAGGCCCAGACGCAGCGTGCCGGAGACGTTCTTGGTGGCCTTGGTCTGGGCCGCGCCACCGACACGGGAGACCGACACACCGACGTCGATCGCCGGACGCTGGCCCTGGTTGAACAGGTCCGAGTCCAGGAAGACCTGGCCGTCGGTGATGGAGATGACGTTGGTGGGGATGTAGGCCGAGACGTCGCCCGCCTTGGTCTCGATGATCGGCAGAGCGGTCATCGAGCCCTTGCCCAGCTCGTCGGAGAGCTTGGCGCAGCGCTCCAGGAGACGGGAGTGCAGGTAGAAGACGTCACCGGGGTAGGCCTCACGCCCCGGCGGACGGCGCAGCAGCAGCGACACCGCACGGTAGGCCTCGGCCTGCTTGGTGAGGTCGTCGAAGACGATGAGGACGTGCTTGCCCTGGTACATCCAGTGCTGGCCCAGGGCCGAACCGGTGTACGGGGACAGGTACTTGAAGCCCGCCGAGTCCGACGCCGGGGAGGCGACGATGGTGGTGTACTCCATCGCGCCGGCCTCTTCGAGGGCGCCACGCACACTGGCGATGGTCGAGCCCTTCTGACCGATCGCGACGTAGATGCAGTGCACCTGCTTGTCGGGGTCGCCGGACTCCCAGTTGGTCTTCTGGTTGATGATCGCGTCGATACCGACCGCGGTCTTGCCGGTCTGCCGGTCGCCGATGAGCAGCTGGCGCTGCCCGCGGCCGATCGGCGTCATGGTGTCGATCGCCTTGATGCCGGTCTGCATCGGCTCGTGGACCGGCTGGCGCTCCATGACCGTCGCGGCCTGGAGCTCCAGTTCGCGGCGCTCGGTCGACTCGATCTCGCCCTTGCCGTCGATGGGGTTGCCCAGGGGGTCCACCACGCGGCCGAGGAAGTTGTCACCCACCGGCACGGAGAGGAGCTGGCCGGTGCGGCGCACCTGCTGGCCCTCTTCGATGCCGGTGAAGTCACCCAGCACGACGGCACCGATCTCACCGATCTCAAGGTTCTGGGCCATGCCCAGGGTGCCGTCTTCAAACTGCAACAGCTCGTTCGCCATCGCCGAGGGAAGGCCACCGACGCGGGCGATGCCGTCACCGGAGTAGGTGACGGTACCGACCTCTTCCGCGCGGGTAGCTTCAGGCTCGTACGACTGGACGAAGCGCTGTAGCGCGTCCCGGATCTCGTCCGGTCGGATCGTCAGCTCCGCCATCTCTACGTTGTCCTTGCTCTCAAATGGCGCCGGGCCGGCGCCGTGCGTGCTTGCCTTGCGTTTTCTCAGCCGGCCAGGCGGCGCTGGACCTCGGCGATACGCCCGGCGATGGTCCCGTCGATGACCTCGTCACCCACCTGGATGGACAGTCCACCCACGATTTCGGGGACGACCTCGATGTTCAGATGGATGTCACGGCCGTAGGAGCGCGAGAGCGCGGCCCCGAGCCGGGACTGCTGGTTCTCGCTCAGGGCGACGGCGCTGCGGACGACGGCGACGTAGCGCTTGGCGCGCTCGGCGACGAGCTGTCCGAAGTTGTCCAGTGCCTGTTCCAGCGTACGGCCGCGGGGACGGGTGACCGCCTCGCCGACCAGCGTCAGCGTCGCGGGGTTCACCTTGCCCGAGAGCAGGCTCTCCGCGAGGGAGAGGCGCAGCTCGGGGTCGGCCCCGTCACGGGTGAGGGCTTCCCGCAGGTCGGGCTGGGAGGCGACGATCCGCTGGAAGCGGAACAGTTCGTCCTCCAGCCCTCCGAGCCCGTCGGCGCTCTGGAGCGGGGCGACGGTCGCGTAGACCGCCATCCGCTCCACCGCGTCCGTCAGGTCACGCGCGGTCGACCACTTGGCCGAGACCACATCGCTGGCCACCATGACAGCTGAGGGAGACACCCTGGTCTCCAGTAGCTCTCCGACCAGCCTGGACTTGTCCTCGGCCGGATTCGCCTGGTCGGCGAGCCACCGGCGCAGCGAGTGCTCGTTCGTGAGGAGGGCGACGACCTCGAAGAGCTCCTTGCCCAGGGAGGCGTCGCTCTGCGCGGTGGACGCCGACGCCAGGACGTTCTCGTCCAGGCGCCGGGTCACCTCGATCAGCGACGTGCGGCTTACACCACGCATCAACGCACCTCAGCCTGCTGCGTGTTCCCGCTCTGCTCCAGCTCGTCCATGAACCGCTCGATGACGCGGTTCTGGGCGTCGCTGTCGCTGAGGGTCTCACCGACGATACGGCTCGCCAGTTCGGTGGAGAGCGCACCGATCTCGTTGCGCAGCTGCACCAGGGTCTGCTGGCGGTCGGCCTCGATCTGGGCGTGCGCCGCCTCGACGATGCGACGGGCCTCTACCTGGGCCTCCTCGCGCGCCTCGGCGATGATCGCCGCCTTCTGCTCCTTGGCCTTCTCCAGCTCCTGGGCGTACTCGCGGTGCGCCTCCTCGAGCTTCTCTCGGTACTGCTGGCGGATCTCGTCCGCCTCAGCCTCGGCCTTCTGAGCGCGAGCGATGCCACCCTCGATCTGGTCGGCACGCTCGTCCAGCGCCTTCGTCAGCCTCGGCCACATCTTGTAGACGACAGCGAGGATGATGAGGAAGGCGATGAGACCGAAGGTGAACTCGTCCCAGTGGATCCGCAGGACGTTTTCTTGCTCGGCTGCCAAATTCACGGCTGGCATCCCCTTCGCGTTCTATTGACCGGGTCTGACTAAACGGCGAACGCGAGAACGAAGCCGAGAATGGCCAGGGCCTCAATGACGGCGAAGCCGAAGATCATCTGGCCCTGGAGGATGCCGCGAGCCTCGGGCTGGCGGGCGATGGCCTGGACACCCAGGCCGAAGACGAGACCGACGCCGATACCGGGGCCGATGGCGGCGAGGCCGTAACCGATGCTGTTCAGGTTACCTTCGATGGCGGCGAGATCCATGTTGATATTCCCTTTACTACACGCCGGCGATGATGGTTGACGCCGGACTGACGTTACGAATCGGACGGGTCGTGAATGCGCATGGGGAAGGGCCGGGAGGCCGTTTCCCTAGTGCGCGCCCTCCATGGCCTCACCGAGGTAGATGGAGGTCAGGAGGACGAAGACGTAGGCCTGGACCGCCATGATGAACAGCTCGAAGGCCGTGAAGACCAGGAAGCCGATCAACGCGATGGCGGAGTACCCCACCGAAATGGCGCCGAAGAGGCCGCCCATCGGGGACATGGGGTTGAACATGTAGAAACCGGCGGCCGCGAACAGTGCGAGCAGCAGGTGCCCGGCGAACATGGTCGCGAACAGACGGATCATGTGCGTGGCGGGCCGGATGATGAAGTTCGACAGCGCCTCGATCGGCACCACGATGGGCAGGATCCAGCCGGGGACCCCGCTGGGGACCAGACGGGCCTTGAAGTGGCCGCCGGCCCCGTGTCGGCGGATGCCGACGATGTTCCACAGCAGGAAGACGAAGATGGCCAGGACCGCGGGGAAGGCCAGGTTGGAGGTCACCGGCAGCTGGAGGCCGGGGATCAGACCCATGATGTTCATACAGAAGATGAACAGGAACAGGGTCACGATCAGGGGGAGGAACTTGTCCCCCTCCTTGCCCATGGTGGTCCGGGTGACCTGGTCGCGCAGGAAGCCGACCAGCATCTCGGCCACGCCCTGGCCGCGGCCGGGGACGACCTTGGCCCTGCGCGTGGTGAAGTACCAGAAGGCGGCGGCGATGATCAGCGCGACCACCGCGACCAGGTAGTACTTGTTCAGACCCGAGGCACCCGGGAGCCCGAAGTCGAGCCACGGCGTCGGGAAGAAGAGGCTCACGGTCGGAGCCTCGAACCCGCAGCCGAAGTCGTTGAAGATGTGGCAGCCTGGTTCGGACGCCGCGACGACGTTCACGTCAGCACCCACGGCGATCCCTTTCGTCGTGACGCAACATAATCCTTGGTGTTGTGGTCGGTACGGCCCTGCCCTCAGCGCGGGAGGACGCATCCGAATATTCGGTCAGGACCGGACGTGCTGGATGTAGATGAGGTAGATCGAACCGACCAGGCCCACGCCGAAACCGATGGGCAGGAAGAGGCCGGAGAAGCCCAGCGCCCAGTCCACGACCCAGCCGACGCCGCCCCAGAAGGCGAGGCCTCCCAGCAGATACGAGACGAGTGTGGCCGCGTTGGCGTTCGGCGCCTCTTTCGAGCCGCCTTTCACGCTTCGATGACCGTTCATCTCGCTCCGGAAGATAGCAGTAGGTGATCAGGCTCCGCACACCGGCCCGCGCGAGCGGGCTCACCGGTGTGCCTCACTGTCCTCGACCCGGTCCTCGTCCGCGGGGACGATGGTCGGCTGTTTGCTCCTCTTGACGGCCACGGCCTGCGCGGTCAGCCAGACGAGCACACAGGCGAGCGCCGTCCATCCGAAGACGTCCTTGTCCAGGGCCGTCGTGTCCCCGAAGAAGATCAGGACGACCAGGAGGATGCCGAACTTCGTCGTGTAGACGAGGAAGGCCACCGGGAGTAGGAGTTCGGGACGCCGGCCGCCGGCCCAGGAGATGACGAAGGCCGAGGCGGCGAAGGCGCCGATGACCAGAAGTACGCCGAAAAGCGCACCGTAGAGTCCCTGGGTGCCGGAGAGGGCGAAGCCTGCGATCAACGCGACCACGCCGACGACGGCCGTCGGAAGCGCGGCGCCGCGGAGAGTCCGGGCGTCGTGTTCCTGCATCAACGAAGCTCCATGGGGTTCAGTGGTTGCCTGCTCGTGAAAGCTATCACAAGGTTTTTAGTGTTGAATCCGGGGGTTCCTTAACGCGACCTTAACGGGCCACAAAGTGCCCGCTCCAGGCCGTTTCCAGCCCTTGTGTCACTTTCGCCACATCCACTCCACCATGGTATCCGCAGGTCAGGATCAGGTCTTCCCGACCGCTCGGTTCCGCACGCGATCGCACCCTCACACATCAGATGGCGAATCGTGACCTGCGCCCTTCTTAACGCCTCCCTTACGCCCCAGAGGCAGCAGTCCGCGCCGCCGCAGCCGGGGCAGCGCGATGAGGCCGACCGCGCACGTGGCCACCAGCGCGGTCACCGTCAGCACGATCACCGGGGAGTTGAACACCGACAGGGCCACAGCTGCGAAGGACACGATGCCCGCCCACAGGTACATCAACAGCACCGCGCGCATGTGGCTGTGGCCGATGTCCAGCAGACGGTGGTGGAGATGGCCGCGGTCCGGGGCGAACGGGGACTTGCCCGCGAGGGTCCGGCGCAGGACGGCGAGCACCAGGTCGGCCAGGGGCAGGGCGATCACCAGCAGCGGCAACGCGACCGGCAGGAACACCACCAGGCCGGAGTTGAACTCCTCGCGCGCGGTGTTGGCGTCGAACTGGCCGGTCACCGTGATGGTGATCGAGGTCAGCAGCAGCCCCAGCAGCATCGCCCCGGTATCGCCCATGAACACCTTGGCCGGGTGGAAGTTGTGGAAGAGGAACCCGGCACACGTGCCGGCCAGAATGATCGCGATCATCGCCGGATAGGACTGGCGCACGAAGCCCTGCTCCACGGCGACCACGTAGTAGTAGGCGAAGAACGCGAGGGCGGAGATGCCGACGATGCCCGCCGCCAGCCCGTCGAGGCCGTCGGCGAAGTTGACCGCGTTGATGGTCACCACGATGAGCAGGATGGAGACCAGCGCGCCCAGCCAAGGGCCCAGCGACAACTGGGTGCCGGGCAACGGCAGCCACAGCAGCTGCACGCCCTGCCACACGAGGATGCCCGCCGCGGCGGTCTGCCCGGCGAGCTTGCTCAGCGCGTCCATCCCCCATCGGTCGTCGATGACGCCGATGACCGTGATGAGCCCTCCCGCCAGCAGCAGCCCCATCCAGATGTCGGCGACGAAGACGTTCTGTAGGTGCGGCAGCTGGGCCGAGATCAGCAGGGCTGCGGCGAACCCGCCGTAGATGGCGAGCCCTCCCAGACGCGGAATGGGTTCGGTGTGCACGTCGCGGTCGCGCACCGGCGGGGTCGCGCCGAAGGCGATGGCGAACCGGCGCACCATCGGAACGAGCAGGTAGGTCACCGCGGCGGCGATGACGAAGGTGAGTGCGTACTCCCGCACGTCCTGGCCCTTCTAGTTATCGTCGCCCTCGGGGGCATGCCCCGCCTTGGACACCTCCGACGGGGCGTCCTGCGCGGCCCGGCTCTCCTCGGGAGCCTCCTGCGCGCCACCCCCTGTCCGAGCCGCGCCGTCCCCCGTCTCCGGCGGGACCTCCCGCGCGGCCTGGCCCGCCTGCTCGGTCTCCTCGCTCTTGCTGGTCTTCGTGCGGCCCTTGCGCAGCTCGCCGATGACGGTGCCGCACACCGCGCGCAGCTGCTCGATGGAGATGGCGCCCGTCCGTAGCACGCGCGGGACCGCGTAGGTGAGGTCGACGATGGTGGAGGAGACCCGGGACTCGGTCTCACCGCCGTCCAGGTAGACCGCGACCTCTTCCTCTCCGAGCTGCTCGATGGCCTCCTCCACACGGGTCGTGGAGGCCTGGCCGGACTTGTTGGCGCTGCTCACCGCCATCGGACCGACCTCCTTGAGCAGCTCCAGGGCGACCGGGTCCATCGGCATGCGCACGCCCACGGTGCCCTTGGTGTCGCCCAGGTCCCAGGACAGGCTCGGGGTGGCGGTGCACACCAGGGTGAGCGGACCGGGCCAGAACTCCTCCATGAGGTCTCGGCCGTGGTTGCCCAGGTCGTCGATGAGGGCGGTGGCCGCGCGCATGGAGCCGACCAGGACCGGCGGGGGCATCTCACGTCCCCGTCCCTTGGCGGCGAGCAGCCCGGACACCGCGGTCGGGCTGAAGGCGTCGGCGCCGATGCCGTACACGGTGTCCGTGGGCAGCACCACAAGGTCGCCTCGGCGTACCGCGGACGCGGCGTCGGCGATGCCGTCCTTGCGGGCGGTCTCGTCCGCGCAGTCGTAGATGCGGCTCACCTGCGTTCACCTCATTCTCGAACAGGGTCGACCGGGTTCACGGTCGGACAAGGGTACGGGAGTAGTGCGTTCGGGCGCCGCCAGGGGTCTGCGGGACGGGGCGAGCCGCGAGCGAGGAACGAGCGACGGGCGCGGCCAGGGACGAGGACACCTGGCCTCGGGGTGCCCGAACACGGACCGAGGCGGAGCGGAGGACCAAAGCAAGCACAACCTAGCCGTCCTCGTCGGAGCGGCGCATGACCACGAAGCGGTCGCGCCGCGCCATGTCCTTGCGGTTGAGCACGTCGCGCCAGCCCCTGTCCTCGGGGAACAGCCTGGGGATGTCGATGCCCTGGCCGTCGTGGTGCTCCACGGCCATCGCGCCACCGGGGCGCAGAAGCCTGCGGCCGACCGCCTCCAGGTCGCGGATCATATCGAGTCCGTCATCCCCCGACCACAGCGCCGGGGCGGGGTCGTAATCGCGTACCTCGGGCGGGATGACCGCGGCCTCGCGCGTGGGGACGTAGGGCGGGTTGCTGATGAGCAGGTCGACGCGGCCGTTGAACTCGGGCAGGGCGGTACGCATGTCGGCGTGGTGGGCGGTGACCCGGTCGGCGTGGCCGCTGGCGCCGATGTTGCGGCGCGCCCAGTCCAGGGCCACGGGATCGATCTCCACCGTGTGCACCCGCGAACGCGGCACCTCCTGGGCGATGGAGATGGCGATGGCGCCCGATCCGGAGCCGAGGTCGACCACGAGGGGATCGGCCACGTCCATGGAGCGCAGGGTCTCGATCGCCCAGTCGACCATGATCTCGGTCTCGGGCCGGGGCACGAACACCCCGGGCCCGACCTGGAGCCGCAGGTAGCGGAAGTAGGCGTGGCCGGTGATGTGCTGAAGGGGTTCACGGGCCTCGCGCCGGGACACGCACTCCCAGTACCGGGCGTCGAAGTCAGCGTCGGCGACCATGTGCAGTTCCCCTCGACGGACACCGTGCACGAACGCCGCGAGTTCCTCGGCGTCGGTGCGAGGTGAGGCCACGCCCGCTTCCGCGAGCCTGAGCGTCGCGCGGGCGACCTCGTCGAGCAGGAGGTTCATGATGCTTGAGCCGCTTCGAGCCTTTCCTTGGTGTCCGCGTCCACGAGGGCCTTGATGACCCCGTCGAGCTCTCCGTTGAGAACCTGGTCGAGGTTGTAGGCCTTGTATCCGACACGGTGGTCGGAGATGCGGTTCTCAGGGAAATTGTAGGTGCGGACACGCTCTGAGCGGTCCACGGTGCGCACCTGGCTCTTGCGCTCGGCGGCGGCCTCGGCGTCCACGCTGGCCTGGGCCTCGGCGTAGATCCGGGCGCGCAGGATGCGCATGGCCTGCTCCTTGTTCTGGAGCTGGCTCTTCTCGTTCTGGCAGGAGGCGACGATGCCGGTCGGCATGTGGGTGATGCGCACCGCCGAGTCGGTGGTGTTGACGCTCTGGCCGCCGGGCCCGGAGGAGCGGTAGACGTCGATCCGCAGGTCCTTCTCGTGGATGTCGACCTCGATGTCCTCGGCCTCGGGCACGACCAGTACGCCGGCGGCGGAGGTGTGGATGCGGCCCTGGGACTCGGTGACCGGGACTCGTTGGACCCTGTGCACGCCGCCCTCGAACTTGAGCATGGGCCACACGCCCGAGCCGGGCTCGGGGGTGCCCTTGTTCTTGAAGGCGATCGTGATGTCCTTGTACCCGCCCAGGTCGGAGTAGGTGGCGTTGATGACCTCGGTCTTCCAGCCCTGGCGCTCGGCGTAGCGCAGGTACATGCGGACCAGGTCCCCGGCGAACAGGGCGGACTCCTCGCCGCCCTCTCCCGCCTTGACCTCCATGATGAGGTTCTTGTCGTCGGCGGGGTCGCGCGGGATGAGCAGGAAGCGCAGGCGCTCGGTGAGGGCCTCGGCCTCCACGGCCAGGCGGTCGGCCTCCTCGGCGAAGGAGGAGTCCTCGACGGCGAGCTCACGCGCGGCGTCGATGTCGCTCTCGACCTCCTTGAGCGCCCGGTAGGCCTCGATGATGGGGGTGAGCTGCGCGTAGCGTTTGCCAAGCGTGCGCGCCTTGCCCTGATTGGCGTGCACCTCGGGGTCGGCGAGCTGCTGTTCCAGCTCGTAGTACTCCCCCAGAAGGTCGTCCAGCTTCACTTTCGCCCGTCCCCGTCTTGTTGTGCTTGCCTCGCCTGTGTGTCTCCCCCCGTGGGGGCCAACCTGGTCCCGCGGCGCCGGACGGCCCAGTGCCGCGGGACAGCGGGCAGCGCTACTTGCGCTTGCCGAAGCGCTTCTCGAAGCGGGCGACCCGGCCACCGGTGTCCAGGATCTTCTGCTTGCCGGTGTAGAACGGGTGGCACTCGGAGCACACCTCAGCGCGGACCTTGCCCTCGGCGACGGTGCTGCGGGTGATGAAATGGGCACCGCAGGTGCAGGTCACCTCGGTCGCGACGTACTCGGGGTGGATGTCGGCCTTCATGTGTGTCTCCTCATCAGGGGCGCGGCCGCCGGACGCATGACAAGCCGCGCCACCCGGGGGTGGGACAGTCGTCGTGGGTCATGCGCGAACCGGTGCCGCGGCGATCCAGGTAACGGGGCGGCGAGTCCCGCCGAGGCAGGGACAGGCCGCTCTCCGCTACCAGTTTGCCAGACCCACAACGATGCCGGGACCAGTGGCTATTCCTTCCCTGTCTCCCCGGTGCCGTGGAACCCGCGTGAGGGGGGCTTGTTCGCGTCGGCCCCGCGCATGAGGAGGACGAGTCCGGCCAGCGCGGCGAGGACGAGGACGAGCATCACGGTTCCGGCGTTGGGCCCGAGGCCGTAGACGAACACGTAGCTGACCGAACCGGCCAGGAGCACGTAGTAGGCCATGGGCAGGATGCTCTGCCGGATGAGGTCGCCCTCCCTGCCGACCAGGCCGACCACCGCGGAGGCGGCGACCACGTTGTGCACGGTGATCATGTTTCCGGCCGCGCCGCCGACGGCCTGGGTGGCCACGACGGTCTCCGGCGCGATGCCGGTGTGTTCGGCGGTGGAGAACTGGAAGAGGGAGAACATCAGGTTGGAGATGGTGTTGGAGCCCGCGACGAAGGCGCCCAGCGCACCGATCCAGGGGGCGTAGAGCGGCCAGCCGCTCCCGCCCAGTTCGGCGGCTCCGACGGCCAGTGTGAGGGGCATGCTCTCCATGGCGGTGTCGCCGAACTCGGCTCCGGTGTTGATGAAGACCCGAACCAGTGGGACGGCGAAGAGCAGCGCGACGGCGGCTCCGGCCAGCTGCGATCCGGCCATCTTCCAGGACTCGACGATCTGGCGTGGCCTCATGCGGTGCAGGCCGTAGGTGACCAGGCAGACCAGGATGAAGGTCGCACCGGGCGAGTAGAGGGGCTCCACGGCCTGGGCGACGGGAGTGCCGAAGATGTCGCTGGCTCCGACGCTGATGCCGGTCAGCCAGTTCTTGACGGGCTCGACGGTACGGGTGGCCACCAGCACCGCGGCGACCAGGAGGTAGGGCGTCCAGGCGGCGAGGAAGCCGACGCGGCGGCCGTCGGCGGGCGGGGTCTCCCCGTTGCCGGGAGCGATCCTGCCGGTCCATCGGGCCAACCAGTCCTCGCGGGGCGGAAAGTCCCATGTCCGCTTGGGCATGAGGAAGCCCCGGCGAGCGGCGAGGACGACGATGACCAGGCCGGTGAGGCCGCCCAGGAGACTGGTGAACTCCACGCCGAGGAAGTAGTTGTACAGGACCGAGGGGACGGTCATGGCGAAGGCGGCGAAGAGCGCGAACCTCCACACGCCCAGACCGTCGGAGAAGCGGCGCTCGCCACCGTAGAAACCGCACAACATGCAGCAGATGAACAGAGGGATGAGGGTGCCCGAGACCGCGTGGAGCACGACGGTCTGGAACCCGATGTGGCTGACGAACTCGGGCATGGTGAGCCCGAGCACGGAGGCGCGTTCGGCGACCTCGGGCGATCCCTCCAGACCGCCGGACACTCCGACGAGGATGGGCGTGCCCACCGCACCGAAGCTGACCGGGGTGCTCTGGATGACCAGGCCGACCATGACGGCGGCCATGGCGGGAAAGCCCAGGGCGAGCAGGAGCGGGGCCACCACTGCGGCGGGGGTCCCGAAGCCGGAGGCGCCCTCGATGAAGCTGCCGAACAGCCAGCCGATGATGATCGCCTGGACGCGGCGGTCGGGGGTGATGTCGGTGAAGGTGGAGCGGATGGTGGCGATGGCGCCGCTCTTGGTCAGGGTCGAGAGCAGAAGCAGCGCGCCGAAGATGATGTAGAGCAGGCCGAGGGCGAGGATGAGGCCCTGGACCGTGGAGGCCGCGACGGCGACCCAGTCGGTCTGCCAGAACATGACGGCGATGGCGACCACGACGACGTAGCCGACGGGCATCGCGTACATGGCCGGGAGACGGAATCCGACGAGTAGGACTCCGATGAGGATGATCGGGGCGAGCGCGAGGAGACTGAGTACGGCGAGGTTGTCCATCCAGACTGCTCCCTGGCATGGGGGACTCGGCTGGCGCGACCCTAAATCGTTTTCCTCCGCGGGGACATCCCCCTTTGTGATCCGCAACACATCAGTGATCTTTTTCGCGTCTTGAGCAAATCCTTTCGCCATCCGAAAGGAAGTCGGCATTAGTTCGGATACCGACACTCCGGGCGCGATCCGGACACGACAGGGCCCTCTCCCCGATGCGGGAAGAGGGCCCTGTCGTGCCTGTGGGCGAGCGGTCTAGCGCTCGGGGCCCACGGTGGTCTTCTGGATCTGGAGCAGGAACTCGGCGTTGCTCTTGGACTCCTTCATCTTGTCCAGGAGCAGCTCGATGGCCTGCTGGGTGTCCAGTGCGTGCAGCACCCGACGCAGCTTCCAGACGATGTTGAGCTCCTCCGGGGACATGAGGATCTCTTCCTTGCGGGTGCTGGAGGCGTCCACGTCGACCGCCGGGAAGATCCGCTTGTCCGCCAGGCTCCGGTTGAGCTTGAGCTCCATGTTGCCGGTGCCCTTGAACTCCTCGAAGATCACCTCGTCGGCGCGTGAGCCGGTCTCCACCAGCGCGGTCGCCAGGATGGTCAGCGAGCCGCCGCCCTCGATGTTGCGGGCCGCGCCGAAGAAGCGCTTGGGCGGATAGAGGGCGGTGGAGTCCACACCACCGGACATGATGCGCCCGCTGGCCGGGGCGGCCAGGTTGTAGGCACGGCCCAGACGGGTGATGGAGTCCAGCAGGACGACGACGTCCATGCCCATCTCCACGAGCCGCTTGGCTCGCTCGATGGCCAGGTCGGCGACGACCGTGTGGTCCTCGGCGGGCCGGTCGAAGGTCGAGTGGATGACCTCGCCCTTGACCGTGCGCTGCATGTCGGTGACTTCCTCGGGCCGCTCATCGACCAGGACCACCATCAGGTAGCACTCGGGGTTGTTCTGGGTGATGGCGTTGGCTATCGCCTGCACCACCATCGTCTTGCCCGCCTTGGGCGGCGAGACGATGAGCCCGCGCTGACCCTTACCGATGGGTGCCACCAGGTCTATTATGCGCGTGCTGAGCACACCCGGCTCAGTCTCCAGGCGCAGTCGCTCCTGCGGGTAGAGCGGAACCAGCTTGGAGAACTCCTGGCGGTTCTTGGACTGGTCGGTCGACATGCCGTTGACCGAGTCCAGACGCACCAGGGCGTTGAACTTCTCCCTGCGTTCGCCCTCCTTGGGCTGGCGGACCGCACCGATGATGTGGTCGCCCTTGCGCAGGCCGTGCTTGCGCACCTGGGCCAGAGAGACGTAGACGTCGCTCTGCCCGGGAAGGTAGCCGGTGGTACGCACGAAGGCGTAGTTGTCCAGGATGTCGAGGATGCCCGCGACCGGCAGCAGGACGTCGTCCTCGCCGATCACCGGTTCGGACTCCTGGCCCCCACCGCGTCCGCGACGGTCCCGGCGGTCCCGACGGCGTCCGCGACGGCGTCCGCCGCCGAAGTCGTCGTCATCACCTCCGCCGCCCCGGCCCTGGTTCTGGCCGCCTCCGCCCTGCTGGGCGTTGCCGCCGTTGTTCTGGTCGTCGCCGCCTCGGTTGCGGTTACGGCGATTGCGCTGGCGCTCGCGACCCTGCCCGGACCTGGTGTCACGGTCCTCGGCGGAGTCGGGGCCGTTCTTCTGGGGGGTGCTGGATGTCTTGGTCACGCTGCTCGCGGAGGTAGAGGAGTCGGCGCCGTCCACCGATCGGGGCTGGTCTCCGGACTCGTCACCGCGCTTGCGGGACGAACGTCGACCGCGGGACGGCTTGTCGCCCCGCCCACCCTGGGTGTCAGTGACGGCCTGGTCCGACGGCGGCCCGGCCGCACGCTTGCGCGGGGCTTCGTTCGTGCTCGAAGTGTCGGGGACCTGGGCCTCGGTCTGGCCGTCGGTTTCCCCGACCTTACCGGCCTTGGGCGCCGTCTCGGCATTCTTTGCGGATTTGGCCTTCGACGGACCGCTGACGGGGCCGCCCTGCTTGGCCTCGATCGCAGCGATGACGTCGCTCTTGCGCATGCGCCCCGTGCCGGTAATACCCAGGCTCGACGCGAGCTTCTGGAGCTCGGGGAGCTTCAGAGCCGCAAGCCCGGTACCGCCGCGCGACGCCGCGCGGGACCGCGACGACGCACCTGTCGGCGCGGCATCGCCAGCCTCCGCTTCGGAGGCGCCGGTGGTGGTTTTGCTGTCGACCGCCGCGTCCGTTCGGAGTTCGGTGGTGTCGCTCACTAAGGGTCCTTCCCAAGGAGCGGGCTTCGGCCGTCAGCGGGTGCTGGAGCGGCCGGCCCGGTGGTGCGAACCGGCAGGGCCGGGTAGGGCGTGCCCCACGTGGATGTCGGAAACCGGTGTGATAAACGGTCCCCTACCTACCCAATCGCGGCGGGCTCTGGGTACAGCCAGACGTCGGGGCAGATGGCTCGGTGGTGTTGCCCGTCAATCGTGGATACGCGCTCATCCGAGGAAGAGCGGGTTGCGATGACGTTGGCACAGTCGCGGTAGAACCGCTGACTCGACACGTCGGCCGCCGCTTCCGAGTGACCGTGATACGGAACCATCGGAGTATGAGATGCGAAGGCCGCTGTGGCGGATGAGCACTCACCCCGCAACGGGGCATCTGGTGCTTCACCTAGCCTAACATCACCAGCGGCCACGGCTATTCCTCAACACAGGTGCTACGAATGGGGAGATGGGGACCGCACCCCAGCCGGCTCAACGGGCAGGGGGCGTACGCACCAATTCTTACCCGCCCTCTCACGGATCAAATCAATCTGAGGGCTGATTTCCGGTGAATTCACGTGCGCCTCCCCCGCGCTCGCGGAGCACAGCACCAGCACCGTGGGCCCCGCTCCGGAGATCACGGCGGGCAACTGCCCGTGTCGCCGCAGGTCACGAATGAGATCGAGGGTGCGCGGCATGGCGGGCGCCCTGTAGGACTCGTGTAGCCGATCCTCGGTGGCCGCGTACAGGGCCTGCGGGTGGCCACAAACGGCCGCGGTCATCAGCGCGGCGCGCCCGGAGTTGAACGCGGCGTCAGCGTGCGGGACCTCCTCTGGAAGCAGACCGCGGGCCCGCTCGGTGGACAGCCGCCAGGAGGGGACGCACAGCACCGGCAGGATCCGCGTGTCGGGGGCCAGGGACACCGCGCCCCAGCCGTCGCCGTCGCGGTAGGCGACCGTGTACCCGCCGTAGACGCAGGGGGCCACGTTGTCGGGATGGCCCTCGATGTCCGCGGCGATCCGGTAGATGCCGTCGCGGTCCGGCCCGCCGTCGGGCGCGGTGCGCCCCAGCAGGGCGCTCGCGGCGGCCACGCCGCCGACGATCGCGGAGGAGGAGGAACCGAGTCCACGGGCGTGCGGAACGCCGTTGACACAGGCCAGATCAAGTCCGGGCAGTCTCTCACCGGCCCGTTCGAAGGTCTCGCGCATGGCGCGCACGACGAGGTGGCGCCCGTCGAGCGGCACTTCCCCGGCATCCTCCCCCTCGACGCGGACGCGAAGCTCGCCGTCGTCGCGCGGACGGATCTCGAACTCGTTGTACAGCCGCAGGGCCAGGCCCAGGGCGTCGAAGCCCGGGCCGAGGTTGGCGCTGGTGGCTGGAGCGCGGACGGACACCCGGTCGGGGCGTGGTGGGGTCACGATGGGCTCTTTCCGTGTCTTCTTCGGGGCTCCGCTCCGCTTCGCCCGCCCGTCGCCCTCCATCACCCTCAACGGTCGGCCTGCGGCCGCAGCCGTCTTGTGTTCGGGCATCCCTGGGGTTGAGCACGCAGAAACAGGTGGACACCCCCCGGGTCGGGCGCTTTGGGTCAGGCGAGGTCGAGGGCCTTGGCCGCGGCGAGGGCGTCCACCGGCACCGTGGTGGCGGAGGAGGCCCCGGCCAGCGCCCAGTCGGGGTCCTTGAGGCCGTTGCCCGTGACAGTGCACACCACGCGGCTGCCGCGCTCGACCTGTCCCGCCTCCGCGGCCTGTAGCAGGCCGGCCACGCTGGCGGCTGAGGCCAGCTCCACGAACACGCCCTCCTCGGCGGCGAGGAGCTTGTAGGCAGCCATGATCTGGCGGTCGGTGACCTTGTCGATGAGGCCGCCGGACTCGTCGCGCGCCTGCTCGGCGAGCTTCCAGGAGGCCGGGTTGCCGATGCGGATCGCGGTGGCGATGGTGCTCGGGCTGATGACGGGCTCACCGTTGACGATGGGCGAGGCGCCACTGGCCTGGAAGCCGAGCATGCGGGGGCTGCGCGTGGAGACCTTGTCCCTGGCGTACTCGGTATAGCCCATCCAGTACGCGGTGATGTTGCCGGCGTTGCCCACGGGGATGCAGTGAACATCAGGGGCGTCGCCGAGGGCGTCGACGATCTCGAAGGCGGCGGTCTTCTGGCCCTGGAGGCGGTAGGGGTTGACCGAGTTCACCAGGGCGACCGGGTAGTCGACGCTGAGCTTGCGGGCCAGTTCGAGGCAGTCGTCGAAGTTGCCGTCCACTTGCAGGAGACGGGCGCCGTGGACGAGGGCCTGGGCGAGCTTGCCCATGGCGATCTTGCCCTGCGGCACCAGCACGGCGCAGGTCATGCCCGCACGGATGGCGTAGGCGGCGGCGCTGGCGCTGGTGTTGCCGGTGGAGGCGCAGATGACCGCCTTGGCGCCGTCCTCGGCCGCCTTGGTGATGGCCATGGTCATCCCGCGGTCCTTGAAGGAACCGGTGGGGTTGAGCCCCTCGACCTTGAGGAAGACCTCGCAGCCCGTGAGCTCGGATACGCGCGTGGCGGGCAGCAGGGGCGTGCCGCCCTCCTGGAGGGTGACAACGGGGGTGCTCTCGTTGACGGGAAGGCGGTCGCGGTACTCCTCGACGATGCCTCGCCACGCCCGTGCCATGCTCACGACTTTGTCCCTTTCGGGTGGATGCGGCTTCGCTTGACGCGCGATGGAAGCGGTGGGTCGTTCGAGCGGCACTGCGGCGCGCCCGTCGCCCCCACCAGCTACGAGTCTATGACCCCGACAAGAGTATCTCGAATCGCGGTCGCCCATGTCTCACTATGCGGAATACTTGGGCATGGCGTACTGACCGTACGGGTGTCCGTACGGTCAGTACGCGGCCGCTCCCGAGCCCTGCCCGGGCAGGATCGTCAGTCGGCGAAGGACTCCACGCGCATCACACTGGCCACCTCACGCACCATGTCGTGCGTGTGCAGGACCTCGACCGTGGCACTGAGCGCGGCGTCGGGGGCGGGGTGGCTGACCAGCACCAGCTGGGCGTCGTCGCCGCTGCCCTCCTGACGCACGTTTCTGATGGACACCCCGTGGTCGGCGAAGATCTCCGCGACCTTGGACAGCACACCGGGGCGGTCGGCCACGTCCAGCGACACGTGGTAGCTGGTGATGGTCTGGCCCATGTCGTGCACCGGCAGCCCGGTGTCGTGGCCGCCTTCGGCCACCGAGGTGCCGACGAGGCGGTTGCGCGCCACCGCCACGAGGTCGCCCAGGATCGCGCTGGCCGTGGGGGTGCCGCCGGCGCCCGCGCCGTAGAACATCAGGCGGCCCGCGGACTCGGCCTCCACGAACACCGCGTTGTAGGCCTCTTTGACGCTGGCCAGCGGGTGCTCGACCGGCAGCATCACAGGGTGGACGCGCACACCCACCGAGCGGCCGTCCTGCGAGCGCTGACAGATGGCCAGGAGTTTGACCACGCATCCCATGGCGCGTGCGCTGGCGATATCACCCGCGGACACACCGGTGATGCCCTCCCGATGCACGTCGGCGGCGGTCACACGCTGGGTGTGGAAGGCCAGCCGGGCCAGGATGGCGGCCTTGGCGGCGGCGTCGAAGCCCTCCACGTCCGCGGTGGGGTCGGCCTCGGCGTATCCGAGGGCCTGCGCCTCCTCCAGGGACTCGGTGAACCCGGCGCCCTGGGAGTCCATCCGGTCGAGGACGTAGTTGGTGGTGCCGTTGACGATGCCCAGGACACGGTTGACCCTGTCCCCCGCGAGCGAGTCGCGCAAGGGGCGCAGCAGCGGAATGGCCCCCGCCACGGAGGCCTCGTAGTACAGGTCCACCCCGGCGTCGCGGGCCGCGGTGTGCAGGGTTTGACCGTCCTCGGCGAGCAGGGCCTTGTTGGCCGTGACCACGGACTTGCCCGCCTTGACGGCGGCGAGGATCAACGAGCGGGCCGGTTCGATGCCGCCGATCACCTCGACCACCAGGTCGATGTCGGGACGCGTGGCCAGGGCCGTGGCATCGGTGGTCAACAGCGCCGGATCGACGCCGCGGTCGCGGTCGATGCGGCGCACCGCGATACCGCCGATCTCGATCGGCGTGCCCACCCGCGCGGCCAGCTCCTCGGACTGCTCGTTGACCAGGCGGACCACTTCCGAACCCACCACGCCGCATCCGAGCAGCGCCACCTTCATCGCCATTTGGGCATGACTCCCACTTCTCTCGTGTCCTGTCTTCGGGCGGCCGCGCCGCCGTGGAGGACTGTTCAGCCGACGTCGAGGCGGAGCAGGTCCTCCTCGCTCTCCCTACGCACGATGACGCGGGTGCTTCCGTCTCGGACCGCGACCATGGCCGGTCGGGGCAGGTGGTTGTAGTTGCTCGCCATGGAGTAGCAGTAGGCCCCGGTGGCGGCGACCGCCACCAGGTCGCCCGGCCGCAGGTCGGCGGGCAGGTAGAGGTCGTGCACGATGATGTCACCGCTCTCGCAGTGCTTGCCGACCAGGCGGGACAGCATGGGCTCGGCGCCGCTCTCCCGGGAGACCAGCTGGCTGGTGTACTCCGAGCCGTACAGGGCGGTACGGATGTTGTCGCTCATGCCGCCGTCGACGCTGACGTAGGTGCGGATGCCCTCGACGTCCTTGATGGTGCCGACCTCGTAGACGGTGATCCCGGCCGGACCCGCGATGGCACGGCCCGGCTCCACCGCGATACGGGGCACGGGCAGGCCGGCCTCCTGGCACTCGCGGCGCACGATGGAGGTGAGGCTCTCAGAGATGGTCTTGGGGTCGAGCGGGTCGTCGCCCGAGGTGTAGGCGATGCCCAGTCCGCCACCGAGGTCGAGCTCGGCGAGGGTGACGCCCAGGTCCTCGTGGACGCCGGTGAGGAACCGGGTGACACGGCGGGCGGCGACCTCGAAGCCGGAGGTGTCGAAGATCTGCGAACCGATGTGCGAGTGCAGACCGACCAGGTCCAGGTGCTGGGCCTGGAGCACGCGGCGGACGGCCTCGGCTGCGGCTCCGGTGCTCAGCGCGAAGCCGAACTTCTGGTCGTCGTGGGCGGTGGCGACGAACTCGTGGGTGTGCGCCTCCACCCCGGTGGTGACGCGCACGAGGACCTTGGGCCGGGCGTCGAACTCGGCGGCGATGGCCCCGAGGCGCTCGATCTCGTCGAAGGAGTCGATGATGACGCGGCCCACGCCCGCCTCGACGGCGCGGCGCAGTTCGGCGACGGACTTGTTGTTGCCATGCATGCCGATGCGCTCGGCGGGGACCCCGGCGGCCAGGGCGACGGCGAGCTCGCCTACCGAGCACACGTCCAGCTTGAGGCCCTCCTCCGCGACCCAGCGGGCGACGGCCTTGGTCAGCAGGGCCTTGCCCGCGTAGTAGACGTCGGCGTCGGAGAAGGCGGTGCGGTAGTCGCGTGCTCGGCCGCGGAAGTCCTCCTCGTCCATGACGAAGAGGGGGGTGCCGTGGGTGGCGGCGAGTTCGCGCACGCCGACACCGCCGACGGTGAGCTCGCCGTCGGCGCGGCGCGCGGTGGCGGGCCACACCCTGGGGTCGAGCTCGTTGAGGTTCTCGGGCGGCAGCGGTGGGTTGTCCTCCGGCAGGATCTCCGCGTGGCGGGAACCGGCGGGATGGGCGTAGCGGCTCATGATGGGCTTTCGGCTGGGACTGTACGGCTGTGCGGGTTGGCGGCACCCCTTCCGCCTATTGTCCATCGAACCGATCGGGACGGAAGGGTTGGGTGCGCCGCCGGACGGAGGCCACGGAGTGCTCACAGCCTTGTGGGCGCTGACACTCCGAGCAGGAAGAGCCCGGCGCGGAGGACTCCGGCGACGGCGGTCGGCAGGGCCGGGTCCGTGGCGGTCCGCACCGCGGGTCCGGGGACCGCCGCGGGACACGTCCGCCATTCATCGTAGGCACTGGTCAACGCCTCCAGGTATCGGACCAGGATATGGGGTTCCTCTCGGCGTGCGGCCGTGTCCAGGACACTGGGGCCGTCGAAGAGGAGTCCGCGCACGGGGACGGTGTGCGCGGGGCAGGCCGTGTGCGGTGGAGCGCCCTCAGCGGCCCAGCGGCGCAGGCTGACCGCGTGGGCGTGGGCGTAGCGCAGCCGGAAGGCGGGGTTGGCGTCGGTCAGGCGGGCCCAGGCCCCGGGGTACTCGGCGGAGGGAAGCACCGGCAGGTCGCGACCTGTGGTCTCGGTGTCGCGAGGCCGCTCGGGCACCGAGCGGCAGAAGGCGAAGCGGGCGCTGTCCTCGCCGACGGCGCCGAGGACGCGGGCGGCGGGCGTGATCAGTTCCCTACGGCCGCCGTCCAGGTAGGGATCGCGCCAGGAGGCCTCACCGCCGGGGCCCGGCGGCGGTGCCTGCGGTCCGAAGGCCAGGTTGATGCGGGCGCGGGCGTCGGCGCGGGCGAGCCTGCGGGCCTGGGCGACCGGCCCGGCCTCGTGCAGGGCGGAGAGCGGCCACTCCCCCGTGCCGTCCCAGTTCCGTCCGGTGAGGAAGCGGGGGCCGTCGGCGGCCTCGGAGAGCAGGGTCTCGCGCTGCTGGCAGGTGAAGACGACGTTGAGGAAGCCGCGGCGGTCGTCGAACACCCGGGCGAAGTCCACCAGGCCCTCGTCGCGCATGTCCGAGAGCCGGTCGGCGACCCGGGTGGCGACCACCGCGCGACGGTCGTCCCGGGGGACGGACAGCCGGCCCCCCACCCCGCTGACCAGGCGGAGCGGCAGTGCTGTGGCGGCGTCGACGCCCTCGCCCGCGTGGTCGTTGCGGGGCCACACGAACGGGATCCGGGCCGGGTCCAGGTCGAACGCCCGCGCGGCGGCCTCGCGGACAGCCGTCTCCAGCTCTCTGGGGGTCATTCCCCGTCCCCGTGGACCAGGCCGCGGATGACGTCGACGAGCACGTCGGGGTCGAAGGGCTTGGTGAGGTAGGCGTCGACGCCGATGAGTTCGCCGCGCCGCTGGTCCTCGTCCTGTGTGCGCGCGGTGACCAGGATGATCGGCCGGTCGCGGGTGCGGGCGTCGGCACGCAGGCGTTCGGCGGCCGTCCACCCGTCCACGCGGGGCATCATCACGTCCAGGGTGACCACGTGGGGATCGATGTGCGCGGCGCGGTCGAGGCAGTCCTGCCCGTCCACGGCTGTGAACACCTCGAACCCCTCCAGCTCGAGGTTCAGGCGGATGAGTTCCCGGATCACGTCGTCGTCCTCGACGACGAGAACCCGTGTGGGTAGGGCGTTCACGGGCGCGACACTACCGCTGGTAGGCGGCACGGCACCACCGGATTGCGGGGATCGGCGGGCCGGGCCGGGCACGTCCACGACGAGTGGACGAAGGGCCCTGGGCCCCTGCTACAGTTGTTCACGCAAGCCAGCCCCCTTAGCTCAGGGGATAGAGCAACGGCCTCCGGAGCCGTGTGCGCAGGTTCGAATCCTGCAGGGGGCACATCACACTGACCGGCGCCGACCTTCGGGTCGGCGTTTTTCATGTCACGGTGCGCGAGACCTTCCCCCGCACCGCATCGGCGGACGCCTGGATCCGGGCATCGTCGACCGGGCGAGGACCATGTGCGGCACCCGACCGCCCGCGAGCCCGTCCTGGTCCGGCGTCCGCCCACGGAAGGGTGCGGTCACTGCCAGCCGCGCACTCCGACGGGGGCCGGCAGAGGCTCGTTGATCCAGGTCCAGGAACCGTCGTTCTCGGTGAAGCGCCGGTGCAGGGTCTCGACGTCCTCCAGCGGCACCGCGGCGACCTCACGCCAGGAACCGGCGGCACGTTCCTCCAGGTAGAGGGTGTGTGCGTCAGTACGGGTCCGCGTCGCCTGCCGAGTGCTCTGGGAGCCGTCCTTGAGGAGGATGCGGTAGTGGGCCATGCTGCTCCGTCGTCGGGTCGTGGTGTGGATGGTGCGGCGCTCCCCGGTGCTCAGGCCACGAGGGGGAAGGGCCGAAAAGCACAGGGGAGGCCGCTGCCAGTCGCGGAGAAACTCTACTGTCACGTAAGGGTAGAAACCAAGATCTGGTCTCAACGGGGCAGGATCAGCGACCCGGACTCTTCTTCGCCGCCCTCACGCCTGCGGGCCGCGGCGGGCTGGTACTGGCCGGGCACGGGTTTTTGCCGGTTGGCCCGGGCGAGTATGCCGGCGTCGCACTCCGCGCACAGCGGGATGTAGTGCAGGGAGACGATGGAGAGCCGGGTGCCCCGGGAGTACCGCGTCAGCGCCTGCGGCCTCATGTGGATGTCCTGGCCCTGGCAGGTCGCACAGGTGTAGGGGGTGTCCCGGGCCCAGCGCACTCCGCAGGAGTCGCAGCGGATACGGATCCCGGACTCCGCGCGCTCGCCGGTGAACTCCTCTTCCTCCCCGCACCCCGGACAGGTCATCTGACGCGGCATGGAAGCCCTCCTGTGCTTACGGGCGCACTAACCCGGCGCCTCAAATGGCCGATCCCACCCAAACGAACCTAACGTTAGAGTAGAGTTGACGAAAAGGGGTGCCGCGATGCCCGGAGCGGACCACATGCAGATCGGCGAGGTCGCCGAGCGCACCAGTCTGTCCCTGCGCACGATCCGCTACTACGGCGAGGTCGGCCTGGCCGAACCCTCGGCCCGGTCCCGTGGGGGCTTTCGCCTCTACACCGAGGCGGACGTGGACCGGCTGAACCTGGTCAAGCGGATGAAACCCCTGGAGTTCAGCCTGGAGGAGACCCGCGAGCTCCTGGCCGCGCTGGACCGGCTGGGCGAGGCCGACACCGGCTCGGAGGAGCGGGCGTCGCTGAGCGAGCGGTTGGACGCCTTCGAGGCGGCCATCGCCGCCCGCTGCCAGGCCCTGCGCGACCAGCTGGCGATGGCCGAGGAATTCGCCGGACGGCTGCGCGAGCAGCGGTCCCGGCAGCACATCAGTACCTGAGACACCCGGAGGACGCAGTGACGACGACGGCGGTTCCGGAGAAGGTGGCGGCCGAGGTCGCCCGTGAGGCGTCGCGGCGGCGCACGTTCGCGGTCATCTCCCACCCCGACGCCGGCAAGTCCACGCTGAC
>NZ_JBWDTQ010000036.1:0-61264 GCF_056312425.1 Nocardiopsis sp. TRM 82005 | reverse complement strand
CAAACGTGCTGTGACTCTGACAGAACACAGAAACCGGACAGGTTAAACGACAAGCTGAGAGCATGTTTGAGAAGGGTGAGTAACGGTCCGGGCACTTCGCCCGCCCCGCCTCCTGCAGGTCGCGAGCATGATCACCATGCCGCGACGCCTGACCTACCCCTTGGATCTGACTGATGATCAGTGGGCCCTGATCGAATCTCTCCTCCCACCGGTGAACACCGGAGGACGTCCGGAGAAGCATCCCCGCCGTGATGTGGTGGACGCGATCTTGTACGTGGTGCGCACCGGCTGCTCCTGGCGGCACCTGCCCGTGGACTTCCCGCCCTGGCAGACCGTGTACTGGCACTTCTCCCGATAGGAGGAAGCCAAGGTCACCGAGCAGGTCATGGCCCTGCTGCACCGCCGGGTGCGCATCGCTCAAGGGCGTGGGAGCGAGTGTTTCGTGCCGGATGTGATGAAGGCTGTGGTGTGTGTCGGGATCGCCTCCCGTCACTCTCATGAACCGAGCAGTCGTCGCCCTCGATCTCTCGGCACGGGTTGGAGGCGATGCTGGGCCACGCCAGCATCGTGCTGACCGGGGACACCTACGCCAGTACCTTCCGGAGGGGACGCCCCGCAGGCCTTGGCTCCGGTCGGCGTTTTCGTCCAGGTCTCCCCGCGCACACGGGGATGAGGTCCTACGCTGTTGGGGTTAGCGGTAGGGGGACCAGCGGGTGGTGAGGTCGCCGTTGCGGAAGCTGTCGAACCGGTGCCGCCACTGGTCCTTGAGCCCCGGGTTGGTGTTGAGTACCGGCAGAACGCTGGTGACGAGCTTGAGCTCACGGACCTCGCGCAGCAGGGAGAAACCGGGCCAGGCCAGTACGTCGAAACCGTACTCGGCGGCGAGCGGTGTGTGCGGGTCCTCCGCGTAGTCCATACGGACCTTGCCCACCGCGGCCGGCACCAGGTCCCACTCGCGCGGGCCATGGCTGAGGCTGTCGAAGTCGCAGATCACTGGACCGTCGGGCCCCTGGATGAGGTTGCCCAGGAACGGGTCGCCGTGAATGACCCCGGACGGCAGCTCGAAGTCGAGCTCCTTGACCGCGGTTTCGAGCTGGACCGTGCGGGCTTGGAGGAAGTCGCGCTCCGGGTCAGTGATGCCCTCGGCGTCGTTGATGCGGCTGCGGATACGGGAGAACGGCTCCCACGAGGGGAGGTCGAAGTCCGGCTCGGGGAGTGTGTGGATGCGACGGAGGATTGTGCCCAGGTCTCGTCCTGTGGGCCGGGGCCCGGTGGAGGGCACCAGGTGCCAGAAGGTGGCCACCGCCCCGTCGCAGTGCAGGGGCTGGGGGATGCCCTCGACCAGGCGGACCGTGGGGGCGTCGTGTTCGGCGAGCCATCGGGCTGCGCCGATGACGACGGGGACGCGTTCGGCGACGGTCTTCGAGCCCGCGATCCTGATGACCAGGCCGACGTTCTCGAGCCGGTAGACCGCGTTGTTGGTGAACTTGATCAGCTCGGCGTTCTTCGCGGCGCCGGCTCCTAGGCCTGCCTGCTGGCACAGCTGGGACAGGATGTGCTGGGCACGTTGGGCGGTAAGGGCGAACCGGTGGCTGGTGGAGGAGGAGCCGGTTGTGGTCATGATGAGCGCAGGGTAGCAATCTCGTTGGCCAGATCCGCGCACTCGCCCCGGGATCGGTGCCGGGAAGCGGCTTTCTGGAGGGGTTCCAGGCGGTCTATGACGCGGACTGAGCGGATCTGGCGGGCCAGGTTGACCGCTTGGAAGCCGATGTGGGCGCCTTGGTCGGCGTCGCCGTTGACGATGTGTGCGGTGGCCAGAGCGCTCAGCTCGAAGGCCTGGCTCCTGCCCATGCCCGCACCGCGTGAGTCGATGGCCCTGTACAGGTGGTCGGTCGCCGCGTTGTAGGACCTCGAAGCGGGGACGGGCAGGGCGGCGTGGATGACGCCCGACAGGGCGTCGAGGTCGGCCTCGTAGAAGAACCTCACCCACGGGTCCGCAGGTTTCTGCGCCCTGGCGAAGGCGTCGTAGGCCCTGGCGAGGGACTCCCCGGACCGCTTGCCGTCACCGAGGACGGCATAGGCCCACGCCACGTTCGCACACATCAGGGCCACGGTCCGTTCGCACCCGGAGTCCTGGGCGGCGATCTGCCCCAACTGGAGGAAGCGGAGGGCTTGGGGTGCGTGCCCGCGGTGCAGATGGAGCCTGCCCATCCGGTACAGCACGTTGGCGGACAGGGAGGGCTCCTCGATGTCCAACGCGAGACCGTCCGAACACCTCGCCCGACTGCTCGCCGCGCACCGAGAAAAGATCGGAAACCGCTCCAGTACCCGCTCCCTAGGCCCCTTCGATCGGGCCGTACTCATCCTGCGCTGGTTCCTGGACGCGACCCGCGCTGCCCGACTCGCCACAGACAACGGCATCGGAAAAGCACCGTCTACGCCTACCTGCACGAGGACATCGACGTCCTGGCCTCCCAGGCCCCCGACTTGAACACCGCGCTGGCACGGGCTCGCAAGGGCGGGCACGCCCACCTGAACCTGGATGGCACCCTGGTCCGCACCGGCCGGGTCGGTCCCCCCGGCCCAACAGCGCCGACCTTTGGTGTTCGGGCAAGCACAAGTAGCACGGCGGCAACATCCAGGTGGTCTCCACACCCGACGGGTGGTCGCTGTGGACCTCGGATGTGCGACCCGGGCGCGAGCACGGCACCACCTGCGCCAGGAGCGCCGAGGGTCTCCCGCCCGCTTCGGAAACGCTGGCCGCCGAGCACGGCACCGTGACCCTCACCGACCTGGGCTACGTCAACCTCAGCCCCGCGATGTGCATTCCCATCAAGGAGGCCCCAAGCCGGACGCTGACCGAGGCGCGGAAGGCCTACAACCAACTCATCCGCGGGATCCACGGCCTCAGCGAGCGCGCGAACGCACTGCTGAAGAACTACAAGGCCCTGCGCAGGGTCAGCCTCGACCCCTGGCGAATCGGCGCAGTCGTCCAGGCCGCTCTGGTCTTGCTGTACCTGGAACACGACAGGACAGCTTGAACCAAATATCACACTACGTAGTGACTTCTTACCCGGAAAGGCTCAGTGGCGGAATCAGCCCCGGCTGCGCCACGTGCTCATACAGCGGTTCCCCGGTCTTCTCCTTCATGTCGGCGCCACTGCGTTCTTCTGGGATCAGGCGCTGGGGCGTGTCTCATACCGGACAAGCGCGTCACGAAGCACGTCAGCGATCGTGACCCCTTCGAGCTCCTCAGACAGCGCCCGTTGCGCGGCACGATAGGTGTTTGTGAGCACGTCGTGGATGCCGTAGCCCACGTAGCACTCCGCGTCGGGCGGGGCTGACGGAAGCGCGAAGATCTCCCCCTCGCCCACTGCACGGTAGACGTCCAGCAGGGTGATGCGCGCCGCGTCACGCGTCAGCCGCCAGCCGGTCGATCGGCCACGGCTTCCGTCGACCAGGCCGGCGGCCTTGAGCTGGCTGAGCGCGCGGCGAATGACGACGGGGTTGGTATTGACGCTGGTGGCGATCCGTTCGGAGGTCGCGACCTCCTTGTCGGTACCGCGGCGGTCGTAGGCGATCCAGACGAGGACATGGACGGCCACGCTCATCTTGCTGTTCGCACTCATGAGCCGCCTCTCCGATTTGACGTAACTGGGTTGGTTACATATCTTACCATGTAACAAACACAGTTACATTAAGTTCGCGGGTATCCCGCAGAAGGAGCCAGCCGTGGGTCAGGCACTTGAAGGGAAGCGGGCACTCGTCGCGGGCGGGGCGCGCGGAATCGGCGCCGCCATCGTCAAGCAGCTCGCAGAGGCGGGCGCGGAGGTGACCTTCACGTACGCCTCCGCGCGGGATGCCGCCGGACAGCTCGCAGAAGGAATCGGGGCGACCGGCGGGCGTGCTCGAGGAGTGGCCGTCGACAGCGCCGATCGCCGGCAGCTGCGCAGCCTCGTCGAGGACACTGCCTCGTCCGGCGCACTGGACATCGTGGTGGCGAACGCCGGAGGCGGAGTTCTCAGGCCGCTGGGCGAGCTCGATGATGCCGCGATCGACCGGATGGTCGATGTGAATATCCGGGGCACCGTGGACCTCATTCGCTTCGCGATCCCTCACCTTCGGCGTGGTGGCCGGGTCGTGACCATCGGCAGCGTCAGCTCTCACTACATGCCCGACGACGGCTCATCGATCTATGGCATGACCAAAGGGGCTGTGGCGAGCCTGGTTCAGGGCCTCGCGCGTGAGCTCGGACCTCAGGGGATCACGGTGAACAACGTCCAGCCTGGACCGGTCGACACGGACGCGAACCCCGCGGACGGCCCCGCCGGCGACACGTTGCGGTCGCTGATCCCGCTGGGCCGGTTCGGCACGACCGATGAGGTCGCCTCCCTGGTGGCATACCTCGCCAGCGATGCCGCCGGACTGATCAACGGGGCATCGATCGATATCGATGGTGGCTACAGCTCCTGACCGCGGCACACACGGACCATGTCAGATGAAAGGAATCATGGACAAGCCAGTACTAATCTACGGAGCGACGGGGTATACCGGTCGCCTCATCGCCACGCACGCCCGAGAGCGAGGACTCAGCATCATCGTCGCCGGGCGGAGCCCCGAGCGTGTGGGTGAGCTCTCCGAGGAACTCGGGGTGCCGGGTCGCGTCTTCGGCCTCGAAGACCCCGCGCGAGTCGTGAAAGGCTTGGACAGGGTCGCGGGTGTTCTCAACGTCGCGGGTCCTTTCCGCGACACCGCCGAGGTGCTCATGCGTGCCGGGATCCAGGCCGGCGTCCACTACCTCGACACGACCGCCGAGTTCTCGACCTACGGACTGGCCGAGTCGGTGGGCGCTGACGCCGAGCGCGCTGGGGTCATGGTCATGTCCGGCGTCGGGTGGGATGTCGTCCCGACGGACTCGCTCGCGGTCCATACCGCCGCCCGCGTCGCAAACCCCGAGCGGATCGCGATCGCACTGCGGATCACCGGCGGGTTCTCACGCGGCTCCCTCGCGAGCGCGGCAGGCATCGGTGATCTCGGCTCTCTGGTCCGTGATGCCGGGCAGCTTGTCAAGCTGCCCGCGCCCGAGACGCGCGTCTTCGATCTGGGCCACGGTGAGGAGGAATACACGCTGGCGCCCATGGGTGACCTGATCACCGCCCAGCGTTCCACCGGCATCGCGAATATCCGTGTCTACATGCGCACAGACGCCGGCGCCCTTCCCTCCGCGGATGACGACAAGGTCGGCCCGACAGCAGAGGAGCGCGCTCAGGGGCGCTACGAGGCACTGGCCGAAGTGACTGGGCAGGACGGGCAAGTAGCACGGTCGGTCATCAGCACGCCCACCGGTTACACCTTCACCCAGCACAGCTCTGTCGAGGTCGCCCGCCGTGTCGCGGCCGGCGACTACACCGTCGGCTTCCAGAGCCCCGCGTCTGCATACGGGGCATTGGCAACGTCGGTCGCAGACACCCGGATCACCGATCTGTGAAGGCGATCGCCTCGCCACAGGGATTCCCGGTGTCTGTCTGTTTCCCGACAGCCCCACCACCGATTCCCGTCCCGTCACCTCGAAGGAGAACACTCATGCCTGATTCCACGCCGCCGCTCGCCGCCGCCCGCGAGCAAGCACTCGCCGTCCGCTCCCTCTACGAGATCCTGGAGAAGCGGTTCAACGGGAAGACATGGTCGTTGCACGAGCTGCAGATCGGCTTCGCCAACGACGTCGGCTACATCGGGCGCCTGCTGCTCGCCAACGACGGCACCTGGGGCATCGACGGCGACCCGCGCGCCGAGCTGGAGCACAAGCTCGCCGAGTCGATGTGGTGGACCTTCGTCCTGGCCGACAAGCTCGGCATCGACATCGACGAGGCCTTCACCCAGACCATGGACCGGATCCGTGCCGGCCTGGAAGCCACCATCGCCCGCACAGCCCCCGCCGCGTCCGAGCGCGGCTGACCGACCGAGACACACCGCCAGGAGCAGCCATGCCCACCGCACAGCCCGCCGAGCACCTGCACGCCGCCGACGACCCCGAGTACGTGCGGACACCTCCAGTGACCTATGTCTCTGTCTCGGGCGACGGGGCGCCGGGGACCGACGAGTTCTATCGTAAGAAGGCCCTCGTGTCCGACACCGCCGCGGAGCTGAACAACGCCGGGTCCGCGCCGGTGGTGGAGATCCAGTACTGGTACCCGGAGGGGTCAGCCGCAGTGGAGATCGCCGACTTCTACAGCGTCAACCCGGTCCCGTCGCTGCTCTACCGGGTCCTCTCCCAGGTCCCCGCAGACACCGTCCAGACGGATGTCGACGCCGCCAGAGCCCGGACGGCGAGTGCCGCGAACACGGCGTCCGACGAGGTGGCTTTGTGTTCCCTCCCCGAGCAGGACGTCGTGCAGGTCATGCACCACGGCCCGTTCGCCGAAGAGTTCGCCACTCTCGAACGACTCGGTGACTACGCCCGACGACGCGGCGTCCGTCGCAGCGGACCTCACCACGAGATCCATCTCGACGCCTTCGCGCGCAGCACACCGCAGGACACCCTGCGCACGATCCTGCGCGACCCCGTCGCGTGAACAGGCCAGCCCGTGTGGGCGGCCCTGCCGAGCGGTGGTCTCCTACAGCACGAGACAGGAGGTACCGCACCCTGGTTGAGCCGCGACGAACGCGGACGGCGTGCTGAAACGGGGGTGTCCCGGCGCGGGCCCGTAGGGTCACGGGACGGCAAAGTGCTCCGGAGGTGGGTGCCCACCTGTACTGGGCCTTGCGCTGGGGAGCACATACGGAGCATTTCAGGCCCGGATCCGGCCCGCGCGTCTCGTCTGTTCGACTCGCGCACCCCGTCTGACCTGGGGGTTTTGTGGCGCACCCGGCAGGATTCGAACCTGCGGCCATCGGATTAGAAGAGGCCACCGGGCTGTGGTCTGCATCTTCAGGACGCAGAAGACTCACTCCTGTGGGCGGGTAACGTCCAGGGGCCGGAGAGGGTCTGGGATCGCCAAGGTGCCGTGGTGGTCGGGATGGGAGGCGTTGTGTCGTGGGTCGGTCGGATCGCCGACGCTGTCGAGTGGCGGTCGATAGACGTCGAGATCGCGTGGGAGGTGATCGAGGCGCGCTTGGGCACGGCGCTTCCCGCTGACTACAAGGAGCTCTGCCGGTGCTTCGGTGTGGGGGAGTTTAACGAGTATGTGCATGTGTACGGTGCGCCGGGAGGCGCCGACTCGCAGGTGGCGGACAAATTGGCGTCGTTGTGGCGGACACTGGAGACACATCCGATCACGCGGGACGCCTTCGATCCGTACGGTCTCTACCGTCCGGGTGGGGCGGGCCTGATTCCCTGGGCCATGTCGGTGACAGCCGTCGAGTTCTACTGGGCCGCCGACACCGAGGTGCCGCCGGAGGAGTGGCCGGTGGTGGCGCGGACCGAGGTCGACCCCTGGCAGCGCTTGCCGATGTCGGCCTCGGAGTGCCTGTTCCGCGTCTTGTCCGATGTCACCTTCGAGGAGTTCACCATCGCCGACCTGGTAGAGCGTCCGTCCTTCACGCCGTACACGATGTAATCCCGGGCATCCACCGTGCCCGTGCACGGTGACTTCTCTCAGCCGGGGCCGGCTTCTCTCCCTGAGTACGTGGCTGGTGGTCGACTGAGAGTTCATTTCATTTGGTGAGGCGGCGGTAGTAGATCAGTGTCGTTGTCTCGTGCTGGGGTGCTGGAGGCCCTGGCGGATGCCGGGATCGCCTCCCGTCACCCGGGAAGTGGAGAGCGACCCTGAAGGTCACTCACCCGTGGACACGGGGCATCGCTTCTATCCCGTTCTGGGGCGGACACTGATTGTGGGGGTGTTCGTCGTGTCTGGATCGGGTTTGGTGTACAAGCGGTGCGGGTGTCGTGGTGTGAGGGGTGTGAAGGCTCGGGAGGGCCGGTGCCCTGGGCTGGCCAGGCGAGGGCATGGGAGTTGGTACTTCGCGCTGGAGCTGGACCATGCCCCGGGCGCTCGGCGTCGGGTGCGTCGGGGTGGATTCGTGTCCCGGGAAGCGGCCCGCGAGGGTTTGCGCCGGGAGCGGGAGCTCGAGGGCGGTGATGCCGATCCGGCGGTGTTGACGGTGGGGGCGTGGCTGGAGCACTGGTTGGCCACCCGTACCGGGCTGCGGCCGTTGACCCGGACGAGTTACGCCGAGCACATCCACTGCCATCTGCAACCCCACCTGGGTGATTTGGTTCTGGAGGAGCTGACGCCTACCACAGTGGCGCAGGTCTTCGTCTCCATTTCCCGGCACAGGTCGCCTGCGGGCGTGCTGTTGTCGGCGGCGACGGTGCAGCGGGTGCGGGCCACGTTGCGGGCGGCGCTGAACACCGCGGTGCGGGAGGGGTTGTTGGCCTCGAACCCGGCCAAGGGGTTGCGGTTGGAGGGCGACCGTGCGATGCGGCCGGTGGTGTGGACCGATCAGGCCGTCGCGGACTGGCGTAACGGTGGGGTGCGGCCGGTGGTGGCGGTGTGGACGGTGGAGCAGACCCGCGCGTTTTTGGACCACGTGTCCCAGGACCGGTTGTACGGGTTGTTTCACCTGGCGGTGATGACGGGGCTGCGCCGGGGCGAGATCGTGGGGCTGCGCTGGCCCGACATCGATCTGGTGCGGGGGACGGTGCGGGTGGAGCGCCAACTGCAGTCCCACCAGGGAAGGTTGGTGGAGCTGGCTCCCAAGAGCGCGGCGAGTCGACGGGTGGTGTCGGTGGACCACACCACCTTGGGGGTGTTGCGCCGCCACCAGTGGCACCAGCAGCAGGAAGCGCAGGATCAGGGGCGGGTGTGGGAGCCGCGGGGGTTCGTCTTCACCGCCCTGCGGGGTGGCGCGTTGGCGCCTGAACGGTTGTCGCGCCTGTTTCGGAAGCTGAACACCTCCAGCGGGTTGCCGCCGGTGCGGTTGCATGATCTACGCCATGGGGCGGCGACGTTGGCGTTGGCGGCGGGGGTGGAGCTGAAGGTGGTCCAGGCGATGCTCGGGCACGCGAGCATCGTGTTGACGGCGGATACCTATTCCACGGTGTTGCCGCAGGTGGCGCGTGAGGCGGCGGAGCGCACGGCGTGGCTGGTGTTGCGCGACTCCGGTAGGGCTCATCGGCGGGGGAGTGTACGAAGGGTGCGTCGGGGGCTGGCCCCATCTCGGCCCCATCCTGGCCCCATTAGTTTTGGGGAACGTCTGAGGTGACGCGATGAGGTCCGTCTGACCTGGGGTTTTGTGGCGCACCCGGCAGGATTCGAACCTGCGACCGTCGGATTAGAAGTCCGGTGATCTGGTGCCGCCCCATGTCATTTCATGCCGTTTCGTGTCACCCCATCCGATCCGTCGTGTCGTCTGAGGCCGCATGATGCCGTCGGGTGTCGTGTCAGTACGGAACTGCGGAGCACAAACGGAGCACGAACCGGGGGTGTGTGGCGTCCGATGGCACCTCACGAGATTCTCGGCGTCGGCGTGTTGATCTGGGGCTGTGGCTTTCGAGCGGATCGCTCGGTACACCACATCCACTGGTGAACCCTTGTCCGCAGCGACGACCCAGTGGATCCGCGCCGCACTGCGAAGCGGCTTTGAACACTGGCATCCGCGAGCGGTTGCTGTCTCTGCTGTTTTACCGCGCCCGTCTGCTGCTGTCACACCGCCCCTGAGCCTGCCTGCAGCATTCGTGCCTACTGTTCCGTCCTCCTGGGCGGAGGTCCGTGTCGGCCTCTTTACACGGTGTGACCCTCCGGTTTGGGGATCATGATTAAGGACCTTTGGCCGTACCATGAATAAGAATCCTATGTTATCTATTTGGAAGGAGTGTCATGTCCGACAGCGAAACGCCCAAGGTGGGTCATATGGGAAGTTTAGGGGTACGGCGAGCGTCGCGTGCCCAAGACGCGGTTAGGCTGCTGTTTCTTCTCGATCGTTGTGGAATTCCATGCGATGGATCATCAAGCGATTGTATTCCTAAAGAAGCTGTTTCCGTGGTCAAGGGGCAGAAGAGACTGCAGGCGCTGGACTTCTGGTTGAGAAACCCGGACTATCTAGCGGATGAACTGTTGACTCAAATCGAGTCGGGGAGAACAGATGATCCGGCTGCGGCGCTTGTGCAGGCACGGACCCTCTTGCAGGGTGACGAACCCGATATCTCTCGTTACCCGATGGTCCGGTGGCGATTCGGGGCGTGGGAGGCACTCGACGATGCCCTTTCACTTCTGGTCGCTCATGGTCTGGCAGTGGTGAAGGCAGTGGGCGAGCCGCCCACGAAGATCGACCGTTGGGACTATTACCTGTCAGGACCGGGCCGCGCCATGGCCAACCAACTCCGTTCGGACGCCCCGGATCTGGTCTGGTACGACGAACGGGCGAGTGTGGTGCTCACGGTGGCAGGCCAACGTTCGGGAACCCAACTGAAAGACGCGCAGTATCAACAGGCCGAATACGAACGAACCGTGTGGAGGTCGAGTATCAGCGGCATCACCGATCGAGTGAGAGAGCGTTTGGAAAAGATGACCGCTCAGGGTTGGGAGGCAGCAGGGTGAGCGAGTTTCTGCAGGCCGTGGCCAACCGTGTCGAGCTCGACGTCGAGAACGTGGACGAGGTTCTGACGCGGTACGGAGTGCGCGAGAGCGGGGTCCTACCACGACCTCACAAGCTCCTGGTGAGGCGTGTGCAATTCTCAGGGGAGAAAACGGGAAATTCGACGGGATCCGTCGACTTCTCTTGGGATGTGGGCGAAGGCTTGTGGTGTGTGACCGCCGACAACTTGAAGGGTAAGAGCAGCATCCTAGAGATCATCTGGTGGTGTCTGCGAGGATCGGACAATCTGCAGAACGATGTGCGCAGATGGTTGCACAGAGTGCGTCTGAACGCGGAGATCGACGGAGAACCCTTCCAAGTCAGCGTAGACATCACCGACGGACAGCTCGTCGGGGAACTGGCCGTCGGCCACAGCAGCCTTCCCATCGCCTTCACGGGTGATACGGAGTTCGCTTCGGTGATGGGCCAGTTCATGATGGGCCGTCTCGGGTTGGAGCCCCTGCGAAGCTGGCGCAAGGGAGAACCGCACACCACCAGTGATTCCCCGGACACGGCCGCGGAACATGCGGACGGCCAGGTGGTAATCACCTCCTGGCCGGCATTCAGCCACGCGCTCCTGTGTCGCAACCGTGAGAATGATGCGCTGTTGGGGCAGACCGCAGGGGGCGGGACGATGGTCAGCCTCCTGCAGATGTATGTGGGGCTGCCATGGACGACCACACGCAGGGACACCCAGACGGCCCTGTCCATGGCCAAGCAATCCCGCAGAGGTGAGCGACGCCGAGCCCAACAGGACCTGCAGGCCCGCAGCACCTCGCTCGAGGAGCTGCGGGACCAGTTAGTCCGCGCGAGGGAGACGGTGACCCAAGCCGGAGCGGCACCAACTCTGCAGGAAGCCACTCATGCGGTAGAAAAGGCCGCTGCGGATCTGAACAAGTCGACGGCCAGGCACTCCGCTCTAGTGGAGCGGATGCGTCAGACCCGGCGAAGTGAAGAAGAATTGCGGGAGGCACTGGTCGCGGACCAGTCACGCCTGAGGGATCTTCGTGAGACGGCGGCGGCGGAGCGTTTCTTCGGAGCGCTCGCACCAACATGTTGTCCGCGCTGCTCGACCGCCTTGACTGAGCTTCCCCACGCGGATCTGGGTGATCAGCATTGCGGTATCTGCGGTTCGGCTCCCACGGAGGCATCACACGAGCCCGCGGCGATCGCCCAACTCACCGAATCGATCGAGGTCCTCGAGCAAAGCCACCGGAAGGCGGGGCAGGCCACACGAGAGGTCGAAACTGCGGTCACCACAGCAGAGCATGCCATGGAAGCGGCGCGCACCGCCCTCACCTCAGCGCAGGCCTCAGTACCGGAGGAATCCGCGCTGCGCGCGCATCTGGAGCTGGCCAGACTCGAAGGACGGATCGAGGAACGCAAAGACGCCGAACGACGCGCGGCACGCCCCGAGAACGCCTCACGGGAAGAGCGTATCCTCCAGGCTGCGGAAAAGGAGGCCGACAAACGTGCCAAGTCCGCTACCTCTCAGCTCTTGGAGGATGTCAGCAAGGAGATCTGTCGGCTCGCCGTCCGCTTGGGAGCTTCTGAGATCCAGAACATCAAACTCAGTGGCAACGGCTCCATGAAGGTGTGGAAGGGAGACTCCGACACCACCTTCACCAAGGTCACCGCAGGAGAGCAGGTACGGCTTCGGATCGCCACCCTCTTGGCCTTGCTGAGGATCGGGCAGCAGTCCGGAGTCGGGCGCCATCCCGGTCTGCTCCTCCTGGATTCCCCTGGTGCGCAGGAATCCATCGACGTCGACCTTGCCGAGGTTCTCAGTCAACTTCATGGCATCTGTGAGGAGACGCCTGACCTGCAAGTGATCACCGCGACCGCCAAACGCGACGTGGCCGTCAACGTGATCCCCGAACATCGCATCAAAGCCGCTGCCCCGGGCAGACCAGTGTGGTGAACGTCTGTTAGGAAGAGGCAACCGATCCACCAACCAGGCTCTCGAGAAAGGACACCACCTTGACCCGACTCGAGATGCTGCTGTTGAAGGAGGGGCAGCCGCCGACGCTTGACGAGCTGGGCGGCGAGTCGGCCCTCTGGGAGAACGCGGATACCCTCGTCGACTCTCCCTGGTGGTTCCGAGCCGCCGAGACCATGCTCGCCGAGTGGGACGCCCTGCAGGACCCTGAACGCGCGGTGTCCTTCATCAACCAAGCGTTGGCATCCACCGACAAACCGGCTGTCGCCGACGACATCCTCGATCGGTTGGTCGAGCACCGCGGATATCTGCGGGGTACGGCGTCTCACCTCAACAAACTCGCCCTGCAACGCACCGACCACCGTGATACACCCCTCGACGCCGAACTCGCGGGGGTATTCCTCGAGGCATCGTTGCGCCTGGTGTTGTCCGGTAGTATCAGTCGCTACGGTCTCTTCTCCTGCCTTGTGGACCCGCAAGCCCCCGCAGCGCCATCTTCTTATGCCAGAAAAGTGGTGCGTGCCCTGGGTGCCGCCTATGAGCATTGGCGCGAGGATGAGCTTTTCTTAGCCTTGGAACAGTTCGTGAACACCGATGTTCACGGAGATGCGGTCTACGAAATGGCGATGTGCCGTCTGGCGGATGCGGCTAACGCCCCAGACCGCGACTCGCTCGTTCGAGATTTCTGTTCCGCCCAGGAGCTGTTGTCACAAGCTGTCAAAGCGGATGAGGACCGTACCGACGCTACCGCCTTCCTCGCCGCGATCGAAGCCTTCCTCGCTTTCGAAACCGGGCAGAGTGCGTCTTTGCATAAGGCGGCTAATCAATTGCGCCGTGCCACCACAGAACGCTCTCTGTGGTTGATGGGAGCGCGCACCCATTGGCGGGCTGGCCGGTACGATACCGAGGCTTCCTGGTACGAACTGGCGCTCGACCTTGAGCAAGCCGATCAGTACCTGGATCAACCGGTGACCGTGTGGCCGAACCAAACCATCCAACACATCCTGACTGTCTACACCGCGCACCGCAGCGTCCGTCTCCAGGACCCTCAGAACGCATTGGGGGCCCAGATCCTCGTCGCTCCGCGTATCGAGGACGCCTTCGCCTCACGTCAAGGCCTGCTACTTCAACTTCGCGGCCTTATTGCTGATGCGCCCGAAGACTGGGATAATCGGTCAGCTGAACGACTGCTTCAAGCCGTGGATGACCGCCTGTGTTCCGGAGAACCTGTACCACGGGAAGCAGCGAACCCGGGAAAAGTTCACCAGGCGCCCAACTCCCAGTTGGTCGCCGCTCTTGGCGCCAATGCTCTCGATGAAGTTCCTCGGGAACTCATCGATTTCCTCTCGGAAAGAATTCTTAGAACCGAGAGTCATGTAGAACCCAGATTGCCGATAGTCCAACAGCAGATTTTCGGTGATGTTGTCAGGGTGTTGGAAGATTGTACTGACTTCAGGATAGTCGAGGTTCGCCGAGATTTTATTCGTCTCATTACCCTGTTGATTCGTTTCTTGGCGAACAGAACTAACAGAGGGCGTGCTCATCATGGACGTGCTTTTTCTTATCTCTTCTCGCCAGGGCCGGGGCAGGATCTCCCCTTGGAGAGCGCCCTCCAAGACGATCTTCTTGACTACCTCGATAGTCATTCGGAGGATGTTAATGTTGAGATTCCTGATCGCAGTGGTGGGCGCGCGGATATCGAAGTTCGACTATCACGATGTGCGGTGATCATCGAGTGTAAGCGAACCAGAGGGAAAATTAGTAGAGAAGGGCTCAGTCGCTATCTAGGGCAGACGGCGGCCTATCAGTCCGCCAACGTAGCCCTGGGGGTTCTCGCCGTTCTCGACCTCACGCCCAAAAAGAATTGGATTCCCCATATTCGTGATGGTATGTGGGCGGTGCGGGTCAAGGCGCCTGATATCGAACAGGAGGACCGTTGGGTGGTCGTGGTCAGGGTCCCCGGGAACAGAGAAACGCCCCACGAGATGTGACGACCCAACTGGAGCGATCACCTCATCGAAGAGACGCCATGAACATCACAAGCACTCGATTGGATCGGTGAATTACGCAGGTGACGGTCCTTTCCTAGCGCCCTATCTTGTGCCGGTGGTGTTGGAGGTGTCGGTGTGTGTCGGGATCGCCTCCCGTCACTCCCGCGCAGCAAGGCGGCTGTTGAAGGCGATGTTGGGTCCGGCCGGCATTGTGTCGCGGGAGGCGGCACGGTAGGCGACTGAGCGGACGGCCTGGCTGGTGCTGCGGGACGTCGGGAGGACCCGGCGGCACGGGCGGGGACGGGGCGTGATCAGGGAGCTGGTCCCATCTCGGTCCCACCCTGGTCCCATCAGTGCGGCGACTTCTCTAAGATGAGGTCGCGCACCTCGTTTGACCTGGGGTTTTGTGGCGCACCCGGCAGGATTCGAACCTGCGGCCATCGGATTAGAAGGCTTTCGTGTCTCTACGTGCCACACGGTGTCGTTTCGTCCCTATCTATCCGATCACCGCCATCGTTTCGTGTCAAGAGGTGCCGCCCGGTGTCGTGCCAGTCCGGAACTGCGGAGCATAATCGGAGCACACACAGGCCCCTGGTGGCATCCGATGGCACCTCGCGAGGTTCGCGTCTGTCACAAGCCACCTCTAGCCTGCCGGTTAGATACTCTTCACCGCTCCCTCGAGAGACGAGCAGCGTTCAACTCTGTGCAGCCACGTTGCGGTCGGTCGGGCCTTCATCACTTCTGTGGGGGATGGCAAGATCGAGAGTGGTGCCTCTGAGGCTTTGGTGGACGTGCCTTCATCGCCGAGGACGAACTTTGCTCAGCGAGGTGGTTTTCAGCGACTCGCCGGGCTCGGCTGCACTACCGGAGGTTTGCTGAAAAATGGGTCTGATATGGCTGGCCTAAGACCGGTGTGGCCTGCGGCTTTACCCTCGGGCCTTCATCGCCCCTGCGAGGGGTAGCAACAGGGTCCCCGACGTGGACCCCAGCGCGAGCAACAAGCCTTCATCGCCCCTGCGAGGGGTAGCAACGCCCACTCCGACGCCAGGCGGGTGGCCCTGTGCTTGGCCTTCATCGCCCCTGCGAGGGGTAGCAACGTGGACTGGTTGGCCTTGAACCCCTCGGGGTGGACGCCTTCATCGCCCCTGCGAGGGGTAGCAACATGAGTTCCTGTTGGAGGGTGGCGACGGCGGTGCCCGCCTTCATCGCCCCTGCGAGGGGTAGCAACTAGAACCGCTGGGTGGCTGGCACCATCCGGGCCGGGCCTTCATCGCCCCTGCGAGGGGTAGCAACCGGGCCGGCGCACCGACGACCTGGTGCACACCGAGGCCTTCATCGCCCCTGCGAGGGGTAGCAACGTCACCTCCGAGCTGGCCGTGCTGCGGGACCTGGGGCCTTCATCGCCCCTGCGAGGGGTAGCAACGTCTCGACCTGGCCGCCGGGCCACCGGGCAAGCGGCCTTCATCGCCCCTGCGAGGGGTAGCAACCCCTCGGCGAGCAGGATGGGCAGCAGCACCGTCGCGCCTTCATCGCCCCTGCGAGGGGTAGCAACAGCCCCTCGGGCGGGTCGACGTCGACCACGGCGAGGCCTTCATCGCCCCTGCGAGGGGTAGCAACATGTAGGACTCCCACAGCGCCACATCCGCGAACAGCCTTCATCGCCCCTGCGAGGGGTAGCAACCCGAGGCGCACGGATGGCTGGCCAGCCCCGAGGGCGCCTTCATCGCCCCTGCGAGGGGTAGCAACGCGCATGAGGAAGCTGCGCACGCAGCTGCGAAGGGCCTTCATCGCCCCTGCGAGGGGTAGCAACAGCACGCCCTGGATGACGACGTCTGGCTGACGATGCCTTCATCGCCCCTGCGAGGGGTAGCAACGTATGACCAGCGTCGTCAAGGCCCACCCTGGCACGCCTTCATCGCCCCTGCGAGGGGTAGCAACCACGCGAGTGGTTCGAGGCCCTGGGCGCCTCCGGGCCTTCATCGCCCCTGCGAGGGGTAGCAACGCGCCCATGGCGGCGGCCCACCACGCGTCGACCTGCCTTCATCGTCCCTGCGAGGGGTAGCAACATCTCACGGCGCACGTACTGGATGGCCTGGTCGTGGCCTTCATCGTCCCTACCAGGGGTGGTAACGCAAGGGCGGAAATGGAGGCGTGAGGTCACAGCGAGTCTCCGCTCCTCATGTAGAGAGCGACCAACTTTGGCTAGCCCTACGGTCGTTTGAAGAGAACGGAAACCTCCCATATCGCTCAGCACGTCGTATGGGTCCCATGGGAACACTAGAGGTAATTCGAACATTATTTCGAATGTACCTTTCTTTCTGTAGCAGAGTCAGTCGTCTCTTGTCCTGGAAAACCAATATTTGGCCTTGCTTGGCCACTTTGGTGATCCCGTCGCTCTTCTGTCGTGGGTGCCTCCTAATGTGAGCCATCGTTACACCGGAGAAAGTGAGGAGGTGACCCATGCGTCTTCGAGTGGCAGTCCGTACGACGGCTACGTCCCTGGGCTGGGAGAATGTGCTTCGCCCAGGCCGTGGCCTGGTCTACGAACTGCTCGCCCAAGGGGCTCCTGAGGTCGGTACCCGACTGCATGGGAGCGGTTGGGGAGAAACCGGCATGACCCCCTTCGGACACAGCGCCCCTGTGTTCCCGTCGGCTCGGCGCAAGCGAGGCCAGTACGCGGTGGGTGGGACAGGCACCCTGGAGCTGGGCAGCCCTTTGCCCCAGGTCGTCGAGGGACTGGCCAAAGGCCTGGCCGGCCAGCCGGTGCTGGACTGGGGCGGTATAGCACTGCGAGTGGACGCGGTCGACGTGCTCCCTCCGCCGGACTTCGCCTCCGGCAGGGCCGTGTTCCGAACCTCCACCCCCGTGGTGATGAAGGGATCGGGGCACAACGAGCACGGGCAGCGCACCACCCGCCAGGCGTGGGTGTTGCCGACCGAACCGGAGTTTCCCGTCTACTTCGAGGCCAACCTGCGCCGCAAAGCTCTGACCCTGGAAACCGACCCCGACGTCAGCGTGCAGGCCATCACCTGGGTCGGCCCCAAGCGCAGCTTCGCCGTGGGCAAGGGCTACAAACCCGGGGCCGCAGTGGAAGCCGAGGTCCACGGTGCTCCGGAAACCCTACGAGGCATCTGGAGCTGGGGCCTGGGCCAAGCCAACTCCGCGGGTTTTGGGTGGGTGATCGCGTGAGCACCACAATCACCGAGCTGAGTGTGCGATTGACCGCTCACCCACTCCAGCGGGTCGGTGTCTTTGCTCTGGCCTCACTCGTGCACCGGGGCCCCGTACGCCTGAAGCAGCTTGCCCATCCTCTGGAGTTGACCGAGGAGGACCTGCGCGCGGCGAACGCGAACATGACCCGCGACCTAGACCGCACCACCTCTATCGCGACGAGTAAGGAACCCGGCGGCTTCTGGCTGGGGGCCAGCTACCTGTTCTGGCCCAACTGCCCCATCAACACCACCAACCGCAAATCCCTGCTGGGTCAGGATCTCAAGGACAAGCTCACCCAGTGGCGCAACCTGCCCGAGGCCGACACCGTCCTGGACGCCCGATGTGTGCTGTGCGACCACCTGGCCTGTGGGTTCTACGGCAAGGTCGACGTCCCGCTGCTAGAGAGCTCTTCCTACCGCAACACCACCATCCCCACCCACGAGGGGATGGCATTGTGCCGCGGGTGCCTGCTGAGTTTCTACGCCCTGCCTTATGGGTGCGCGATCGGTGGCGGGCGGGCCACCGCACTGCACAGCTGGGACGACGACCTGCTCCGGGTCCTGACCAAGTTCCAGGTCGACCAGACCCGACGCCAGGCCGTGGCCGGCGCTCCGGCGGGCGAACGCCCCTCCTACGCCCGCCAGCTCGCCGCGCTGAGCAGTCTGCGCGGTTACGAGGAGACGGTGACCGACGGTGTGGAGCTGATGGTCTTCACCAACAGCAACAAGGAGCAGGACCTGGCGGCGCACGCCATGGACCAGCCCAGCGCCGAGTGGATCCACGATTTGCCCCGCCAACCCCTGGGGTGGCTGGGCCGCACTCACCGCTGGGAGAAGGTGCCCGGTCGGTCCATGCTCGCCCGCAATTTGTTCGACCTGCCCGAGCGGGTGATTCCCACCGTCGCTCACTTCCTGCGCGAGTGCGCCCTGGGCAAGGACGGTATCTGCGCCCAGACGCCGCTGCTGTCCGCCACATGTTCCTCCTACGCCACGAAGGTGCTCCAGGTGTCCTCCACCGACTTGGACCAGATCAATCAACTCGCTGCACGCATCGCCCAGGTCCTCAACACCGAGGACGACAAGGAACTGAAGAAGTTCCTCCAGGCACGTAGGAAGCTCGCCACCCTGCGCGCCTGGCTGCAGCGCGCATCCGTCGACCGCACGCTGCGCACCCAGGAAGCCGAGCCGTTCATCACCGAGCGCCAGTGGCGGCTGCTCTTCGACGCCGAGGACCGGGTCTTCCTCCACCGGGACCTGCTGTTCATCGGCGTACTCAACCACCTGCACGAACTCAAGCCCGCATGGCGCGGACGCGACCACGACGACGTGTCCACCGACGACCTCATTCCCGACGCTGACCTGGATGCGGAGAACAACCGATGACCTACCTGGTGGGCAAGATCGCCCTGGACATCACCGCCGGCGCCCCCAACAACGGCCGGGGCGAGGACAACACGGCCACGGTCAAGTACTTGACCATTGGCCGCGGGGAACGCGTCCCCTACATCTCCGCGCAGGCGTTTCGCCGCTGGTGGCGCGACTCCCTGCCCGCGACCGAGAAGCGCTCACCGGTCACCCGGTCCGGCACCGGCAAGAAGCAGCAGGCCTACACCGCGGGCCGCCCGGACCTGCACCTGGACGATGACCTGTTCGGCTACATGGTTGCGGTCAAGAAGGAGAGCTACCAACGCGACACCGTTCTGGCGACCGGCACCCTGGTCTCGCTGGCGTCCAAGCGCATCAGCTCCGACTTCGGCACGATGAGCCGCGGCTTTCCGGCCGACGCCGACCCGGTCATCCACGAACACGAGCACTACACCGCCGAGATGGCCGGGGACGTGCTGTTGGACCTGCCGCGTGTGGGCACCTTCGAGCAGGACGGGGGCGGCCTGCGCCGCGCTCTGGCCCCGGCTGCGGCCGAAGAAGCGGTCAAGGCCGGTGCCAGCGAGCATGTGCTGCGCGGCGTTGGGTCGCTGCGTCTGCCGATCGAGGAGCGCCGCCGTCGGGCCGCGGTCCTGCTGCGTACCCTGGCCCAGGTCCAGGGCGGGGCCAGCCGCGCCCTGCACTACGGCGACCGTGCCCCCTCCTTCGTGCTGCTGGCCCCCCTGAAGGGAGGTAACAACCCCTTCACCCGTGTGCTGGCCACCGGGCCACAGGGCGTGTTCTTCGACGCGGACGTCTTCTCCGAGGAGATGCGGGCCTGGTCCGATGAGCTGGACGGTCCTGTCCACATCGGCTGGGCGCCCGGGTTCCTCGGTGCCCAGCGCGAACAGGTCCGCCAGGATCTGGCCGAGTACATCACGGCCGGTCGTGTGGTGATCGACCACCCGCGCACCGTCCTGGGGGGCCTGGCCAAGGAGATCGAGGCCGGTCAGCGCGACTCCTGGTTCGAGGACCTGGCCGTATGACCACCGCTCTGGAGATCACGATCACTGCCCCGGTGGTCTCGTTCCGTAACCCCCTGTACTCGGGTGTGCAGGTCACTCTGCCCTGCCCGCCGCCGTCCACCGTCGCGGGCCTGCTGGCTGCGGCGGTGGGCGGGTGGGAGCGCATGCCCGCCGACACCCGCGTGGCCATGTCCTTCACCGCCCGGGGCAAAGGGGTGGACCTGGAGACTTTCCACCCCCTGGACGCCGAAGGCAAGAAACGGGACGCCACCCCCAAGGACCACGAGTTCCTCGCTGACACGACTCTCACAGTGTGGGTGCTCAACCACCTGGATCTGTGGGAGAAAGCTCTGCGGCGCCCGGTGTGGCCGCTGCGCCTGGGCCGCAGCCAGGACCTGGCCTCGGCCCGCACCCGCCGCATCACTCTCCACTCGGGGACGGGAACCCAAGGACACGCCCTGCTGCCCGCGGAGGTGTCCGCCTCGGGGATGCAGGTGCGTATGCCGCACGCGATCAGCCCCGACCGCTCCCGCATCCAGTGGGGCACCTACCGATACGCGCCCAGGGGCAGCGTCGCGCAGGTCGACTCGCCCCTGCGCACCGACAGCGGCCAAGCGGTCGTACCCCTGCACGCGGTGCATCCCCAGGCTGCTGCTGAGGAACAGGTCGAGCTGCCGCATATCTGGGCCAAGAGCCCCGCATTCGGTCACAAGCGCGGTGAGGCTCTGACCACTCACCTCCAGGCCACCGCCCGGGCCCTGGGCCTGCTGCGCGCCCGTGTCGGCACCCTTCCCGGGGTGGACGAGCGGTTCTGGACCTGGGCCTGGTTGGCGTGTTTGTTCCACGACGCCGGAAAGGTACCGGACGGGTTCCAGACCATGGTGGGAAACCCTCCTCCCTCCCAACCGTGGGGGAGAAGGCACGAGATCTACTCGCTTGCCTTCGTTGACCACGTCCTCGACCACCTACCGGAAGAAGAACGCACCTGGGTTGGCCTGGGGGTACTCACCCACCACCGTCCCCTCGCTGGAGGCGAGAGGTCCATCCGCGGTGAACGGCGCACCCTGGCCGATCCTCAGCAGGTGCAGGACAGCTTCGAGCCCGTGGACACCGCCTCCGCCAATGCCCTCGCCACCTGGTTGGCCGCACGCGCCTCGGCGCCCGCCCCCGCATCCCTCACCCAGGCCGACCTGGCCCAGGCGACTCATCGGATGCTGGAGCACATCCTCAAGGAGTGGGACCACGGGGAAAGCCCCAATGACGCAGCCGGACTGACCGCTGCCCTGCTACAAGGAGCCGTCACCCTGGCCGACCACGTGGCCTCCGCCCACAGTCCACTGCTCACCACACACCCACTGGTCAGCACCGACTACCCGGCGCGGCTGCGCCTGGAACTGGCCAGCAAGGGCAACAGCGCCTACCCGCACCAGGAACGGGCCGAAGCCACCACCACCCACATGGTCATGCGCGCCCCCACCGGGCAGGGCAAGACCGAAGCCGCCCTGCTGTGGGCCAACACCCACACCCGCGGCCTGACCGCCGACACAGGCGGCACACCCCGCCTGTTCTACTCGCTGCCCTACCTGGCCTCGATCAACGCCATGGCCACGCGCCTGCGCGATGACCTGGGCCAGGACCAGGTCGGTGTGGTCCACTCCCGCGCGGCGAGCTTCTACCTGTCCACCGCCTCCTGCGATGACCACGGCGGTGTCCATCAGCAGGGCGATTCCGACCAGGAACGCCAACAGGCCTCCCGAGCGGTGGCCCAGGCCAACGCCAGTCGCCTGTTCCGGGAATTCGTGCGCATCACCACCCCTTACCAGCTCCTGCGCGGAGCTCTGGGGGGCACAGCGCACGCAGCTACTCTCATCGACAGCGCCAACTCGGTGTTCGTCTTCGATGAACTGCACGCCTACGAACCTCGGCGCCTCGGCATGATTCTGGCGATGATGGGCCAGTGGGCCAGCCTCGGCGGACGTATCGGTGTCCTCTCCGCGACCCTGCCCGACCGGCTCCTGGACACCATCCGGGAGACCCTTGGCGAAAACCACCGGGTGGAGTTGGTGGAGCCCGACGCCGACTACGTCTGGCCGCGCCGCCACCGTCTCCACCTGCACCAGGAGCACCTGACCGATCCCGAGAGCGTGGAGCAGATCAAGGGCGCACTGCGCGCGGGGCAGAGCGTGGCCGTGATCGCCAACAACGTCGCCGACGCCTGGAACCTCTACGATCAGCTCGCACCCCTGACCGAGGAACTCCACGGCAAGGAAGCAGCGCTGTTGCTGCACTCCCGCTTCAAGACCGGCGACCGCACCAGCATCGAAGAGGCCATCCGAGAGCGCTTCGGCACCAAGACCACGCCCCGCCACCCCGGACTGCTGGTGGCCACCCAGGTGGTCGAGGTGTCGCTGGACGTGGACTTCGACGTCCTGCACACCTCCGCCGCACCTCTGGAAGCGCTCCTGCAACGCTTCGGACGCATCAACCGCGTCGGTGCCCTGGAACGGCCGGCGCCGGTCATCGTGCACCAACCCCACTACGCTCCGCGCGGCAGGAGCGGGCCGGAGTTCGCCGACAAGGTCTATCCGGCCGAGCCCACCCGGTTGAGCTGGGACATTCTGGCCCGTGACGACGGTCAGGAGTTGGACGAACGGCTGTTCACCGCATGGCTCAACGAGATCTACGCAAGCTCCTGGGGCGATGAGTGGCGCACCCAGGTGGACGACTCCGTCCAGTCCTTCCAGGACCATTTCCTAGGCTTTGAGCAGCCCCTGAACGACACATCCCAGCTCTCCGAGGCCTTCGACGAGATGTTCGACGGTGTGGACGGCATCCTCACCCAGGACCGGCAAGCCTACGAAGACGCACTTCTGGGCAAGTCGCCAGGTGAGGAACGGGGGACGGGCAGGTTGCTGGCCTCGCAGTACCTGATCCCGCTCCCGCACTACGCGCGGTTCCTCGGTACCTGGGACCACAAGCTCAAGGTCCTGATCATCGACGCCGACTACGAAGACGACCGGGGACTGACCGCGATCAAGTCAGCCTCCAGCACGGGCTCCTACCAGCCCGGAGCGATCCTGTGATCAGCACCGAAGACGTGGGCGGGGTACACGTGAAGTACCTCTACCACTGCCCCCGCCAACTGTGGCTGTACGCCCGGGGTTTTCGCCCCGAAGCCACCAGCGCCACCGTCCAACTCGGCGAAGCGGTCCACGAGACCTCCTACCGCCGCGCCCACCCCATCGACCTGGGCTCGGCACGCCTGGACGACCTGGACGGCAACCTGTGGGGCCTTCATCGCCCCTGCGAGGGGTAGCAACCCGTCACCGTGATCGTGTCCTAGCGCTCGTCGTGGCGCCTTCATCGCCCCTGCGAGGAGTAGCAACGCGGTGATGCCGCCGGACAGGGCGGTGCCCGCCCAGGCCTTCATCGCTCCTGCGAGGGGTAGCAACATGACCTGGACTTCCGCTTCTCCAAGAGCGGCGAGCCTTCATCATCCCTGCGAGGGGTAGCAACAGCAGGACGACAGCGCACACGTGGACGCCTACGGGGCCTTCATCGCCCCTGCGAGGGGTAGCAACGCGAGCAGCACCGTGCTGGCGCCGGACCCGGCCTGCCTTCATTGCCCCTGCGAGGGGTAGCAACACGGCCTGTACGGACCCCAGTCCGCCACCGTCGCGCCTTCATCGCCCCTGCGAGGGGTAGCAACTACAGGCACACCCGGGTGAGGGGCGCCTCGTCCTGGCCTTCATCGCCCCTGCGAGGGGTAGCAACTACCAGCACACCGTGAGTTCGCGGACCGCGCGGGCGCTTCATCGCCCCTGCGAGGGGTAGCAACACCTCGATACCGTCCGGCCACTCAATCGCGGGCCGGCCTTCATCGCCCCTGCGAAGGGTAGCAACCTCGTGTCCGGGGTGATCATCACCCGCGCGCTGATGCCTTCATCGCCCCTGCGAGGGGTAGCAACACAACTGCACGGTGTACACCGACAGCCGCGGGTCGCCTTCATCGCCCCTGCGAGGGGTAGCAACAAGATGGCCACCAACCGGGGCCACAGCCTGACCCGCCTTCATCACCCCTGCGAGGGGTAGCAACATCGTGATGCGGGCCCGCCGGGAACTGAGAGCATGCCTTCATCGCCCCTGCGAGGGGTAGCAACTAGGTGTTGCGGTACGCGACGATCTCGCCTTCGTGCCTTCATCGCCCCTGCGAGGGGTAGCAACTAGTCGGGGTGGTCGGCGTAGACGGCGGCCAGGCGCGCCTTCATCGTCCCTGCGAGGGGTAAAAACGCGTGGGTCGCAACTCACACTGGAGATCCAGCATGGCCTCTGTCTCGTGCCGGTTGCAGTGGAGGCTACGGCGTGTGCTGAGATCGACTCCAGCCGCTCTCGATCCTGAGGCATACGTCGAAGCCATGATTTCTGCCGGGAACAGGCGGGAGCAGTAACGCTATAGGGTCGGCTCGTGACTACCGTTGACCTGCGAGACGCTACAGAGCGACTTCCCTCCTCGATGCGTGAAGCCATCACTCATGGAGAGGTCTTCACCCGCGGATGGGTCGTTGAGCTCATCCTGGACCTGCTGGGCTACACCCCAGAGCGTGACCTTGCCACGTTCACGATCGTGGAGCCCGCATGCGGAAGTGGAGCATTCCTCGGCCCGATCGTGCAACGGCTTAGCGCATCCTGCAAACTTCACAACCGCGACCTGGGCGAAGCCAAGCAAGCGCTACGAGCGTTCGACCTTCTCGAAGCGAACGTCAAGGCCAGCCGTGACCTGGTCCGCACTCAGATGCAGGCCCAAGGGTGGGACGAACCGACGGTTGAGAGTGCTGTTCAAGCTTGGGTCACCCAAGGCGACTACCTCCTGACGCACCACCGCGGCCAGGCTGTGGACTTCGTCGTCGGTAACCCGCCCTACATCCGCCTCGAAGATGTTCCCCGCGAGCGCATGGCGCTATACCGGGCAGCATGCCCCACCATGGGCGGCCGAGCTGATATCTACGTTGGCTTCTACGAAGCAGCCTTGCGCACCCTCCGGGAACAGGGACAGCTCGGGTTCATCTGCGCGGACCGGTGGATGCACAACCAGTACGGAGCACGTCTACGCGAGCTCGTGACCTCCGGCTTCAGCGTTGACTTCGTACTGACCATGCATGACGTGGACGCCTTCGAAGAACAGGTATCCGCCTACCCCGCCATCACTATTATCAGCAAGCAACAGCAGAGCAGCGCGGTGGCAGCCGACACCAGGAAGGGTTTCTCCCAGGCTGAGGCGCGAGAGCTCTACGACTGGAGTCTGCAGCCCGAGAGCCAGGTTGCCGAGAAGCCGACCTACCAAGCAGCACGGCTGCCGCACTGGTTCTCCGGAGACGAACTCTGGCCCGCGGCTTCCCCAGCACGTTTGGCCATGCTGGAAGACCTTAACGACCGGTTCAGTGTCCTAGAAGACCGTACGGCTGGCACGCGGGTGGGCATCGGGGTGGCCACCGGCGCGGACAAGGTCTTCATCACCACCGATGCCAACCTGGTGGAGGAAGACCGGCTCCTGCCGTTGGCCATGGTCCGCGACACCAAGACCGGTACCTACCAATGGCAGGGGTACTACCTGGTCAACCCCTGGACCCGTAGCGGAGAACTGGTTGACCTGGATCGGTTCCCGCGCTTGCGGTCTTACCTCGCACGAAACGCTCACCTACTCCGCAAACGCTACGTCGCGGTCCAGCAGCCCGAGCGCTGGTACAAGACCATCGACAAGGTCGATCATGCTTTGGTGGGCAAACCGAAGCTGTTGCTCCCGGACATGAAGACCACCATCCATCCGGTCCTCGACAAGGAGGGCGTCTACCCTCACCACAACCTCTATTACATCGTCTCCGATGTCTGGGATCTGGAGGTTTTGGGAGGGTTGTTGATCTCCAAGGTTGCGCAGGCCTTCGTTCAGGCCTATGCGGTCAAGATGCGTGGTGGCACCCTGCGGTTCCAAGCCCAGTACTTGCGCAAAATCCGGGTACCCCAACCGTCCGACCTGAGCGATAAGGTCCGGTTGCAACTGGCCGAGGCCTTCAGGAACCGTGACGTGAATGCAGCAACACGAGCGGCACTGGACGCCTATGGTCTGGATCATCTTCCCGACTAGGAGGACAGGTTGGCGGTCACCCGTCAGGACTTCGAGGACGCCATCGCCCAGTACTGGGGCGTAAAAAGCACGCAGAGCGATCTTTCCAAGATCAAAGGCGCGGTCGGCGCTGGAACAGCCAGTTCCGTCAGGGCCGGTAAGCACTTCGATAGTGTCGCGGGGCTCATTGCGAAGTTCTTCCTCGAAGCCGGATATCCCGAAGAATCTATTCGTGTTGACCGCAAACAAGGATTGGAACTTCCCGGATACTTTCGTCCACAGAAACAGTGGGACGTCGTCGTCAGCATGGGACAAACTCTGGTGGCGGCTTTTGAACTCAAAGCTCTTGGTGGACCCTCGTTCGGTAACAACTACAATAACCGTGTGGAAGAGGCCCTGGGTAGTGCTGTGGACCTCCGACACGCGGCCCTGGCGAAGCTATACCCAGGAGAAAAGCCGTGGTTGGGGTACTTCTTCATTATGGAAGATGATGAGGGGTCCCGGCGTCCAGTCAGTATTGGGAAAAAGGCAGCCCTCCCTCCCGAACCCATCTGGCATGGGACTTCATACCAGGACAGGTTCGGAATCTTCTGCAAACGACTCATCGACGAGTCTTTGTATGACTCGGTTTGTTACGTCACCTCTTCAAAGGACTCCCCGAACCCAGTCGAGCCAGTGGACCAACTGGATTGGGCGCATTTTGCAGCTGGGGTGCGAAGCAGGATCTGCTACCTGGGGGAGTTGGGTTACCCCAACGAGGGGTGAAATCGGCTAGGAGAAGATGCCTGGATGCGTCTTCTTGCCAGGGTGTGTTCGAGCTCCCGAGGGGGTCGTCTCGGCAATGCTTTCCACTTTCGCCACTTGTCTCGTGTCGGCTCTGGTGCGTTCCGGGATCGCCTCCCGGCACTCCCGTGCAGCAAGGCGGCTGTCGAAGGTGATGTTGGGTCCGGCCGGCATTGTGTCGCCGGAGGCGGGACGGTAGGCGACTGAGCAGACGGCTTGGCTGGTGCTGCGGGACGTTGGGAGGACCCGGCGGCACGGGCGGGGAAGGGGTGTGAGTGGTGAGCTGGTCCCACAGTGCGGCGATTCCTCTGAGATGAGGTTGTGCGCTCCTTCTGAACTGGGGTTTTGTGGTGCACTCGGTAGGATTCGAACCCGCGGCCATCGGATTAGAAGGTACCTCGTGAGGTTCGCGTCTGTCACAAGCCACCTCTAGCCTGCCGGTCAGATATTCTTCACCGCTCTCTCGGGAGAAGAGCAGCGTTCAACTCTATGCAGCCACGTTGCGGTCGGTCGAGCCTTCATCGCCCCTGCGAGGGGTAGTAACGGCTTGAGCCACCCGAAGAGGGACGCGAGTCCGGGCCTTCATCGCCCCTGCGAGGGGTAGCAACCAGCAGCACGGCGCGCACACGCACACCAGGTCCGGGGCCTTCATCGCCCCTGCGAGGGGGAGCAACTTGTCTGGCGCCGGGAGCTATGGAGGCTCTGGTGTGTGCCGCGTTTCGTGATGGCTAACCTGGCCCGTATGGAGCTCAAGGGCTGTGGTTACGCGGATGTGCGGCTGCCTTCACCGCTGGAGGAAGTCGACGACGGATTCCTACGCGAGCACGGGGTCCGCTTGCTGCTCAAGCGCGACGACCTCATCAGCGCTGAGGTGCCAGGCAACAAGTGGCGCAAGCTCCACCCCAACCTCCGTGCGGCACACGGGCAGGGCCACTCCACGCTGCTGAGCTTCGGTGGGGCCTACTCCAACCACATCCGAGCGGTGGCCGCAGTCGGCAGGGCGTGCGGGTTCTCGACCATCGGCATCATCCGAGGCGAAGAGCACCTTCCGCTCAACTGGTCGCTCACCTACGCCACACAACAGGGCATGCGGCTGGAGTACCTGGACCGGACGACCTACCGGTTCAAGCACACACCCGCAGTCGTCGACGGGTTGCGCGAGCGGTTCGGCGACTTCTACCTGTTGCCCGAAGGCGGAAGCAACGCCCTGGCCGTGCGCGGCTGCGCTCCGATCGCCGACGAGATCGACGAGGACTTCGACGCCATCTGCTGTGCGTGTGGCACGGGTGGAACACTCGCTGGTTTGGCGGCAGGTCTGGCCCCAGGGCAGGAAGCCATCGGCTTCTCGGTGCTCAAGGGCGGTGACTTCCTCACCGAGGAGGTACGCCGGTTCCAGGAGGAGGCCGGTGTGGTGACCGATAACTGGTCGGTCGAGACCGGTTACCACTTCGGGGGATTCGCCAAGCATCCACCTGAGTTGGCCGCCTTCATCGAGGAGTTCCACGCGCGCCACGGGGTGCTGCTGGAGCGGATCTACGTGGCCAAGATGCTCGCCGGGGTCTACGACCTGGTGGCGCGCGGCAGGTTCTGCCGGGGCAGCACCGTGGTCGCGCTCATCACCGGCCCCGCTGAGAGCTTGAGCGGGTAAACCAAGCGGTCACAGCTTCATGTGGTATTCGCGGATGGTCCTGTGTGAGGAGGCGTGGTCCACCCAGGTGAGGTCCCACTCGCCGGAGTTGACCGTGAAGTCCTTGCCGAACCCCAACCACTTGCCCTTCATGGCGCGCCCCATCGGGTTGATGAGGAGCTGCAGGGTGCCGTGGTAGCCCGCGCCGCGATAGTAACCCGTGGGCGAGGTCCGTTCGCTCCAGGAGCCGCTGGCCACACCCTTGTCGAGATCCAGTTGCAGGTCCAGTCGGGAACCGGTGGTGTGCGGCAGGCTCTGTCCGACCAGATGCGTGCCTTCCTGGCGGAGGACGACGTAGTGCTCGCTGGTGAATTCGCTGTTTCGGCTGCTGCTTGGGTACCGGTATCGGCTATGCCAGATTCCCGAGTAGTCCTCGTCGGCGCGCGTGCTTCCGTTGCCGGGCGGGAGCGGGTCCTCCTTGGAGGCGTTGACCGGTAGGGATGCGGCCAGCGACAGACCCGCTGAGACCTTCAGGAACACGCGGCGGGCATTGGGCCCTATGCCGCCGGAGACGGACCAGGCGGCCACACCGCGGGCGATGTCGTGGACGTCCAAGGACTCCAAGCGCTCCGCGAGCGCCAGGGCCTGCTCGCCCTCCGTGTCGGCATCGGAGGTTCCATGGGCCACGAGGAGGGGAAGCTCATCGGCGACGGACTTCGCCCGGTGAGCGGGATCCGTGCCTCGGTGGTCGGCGCAGTCGGCGACCAGGTCGGCTACGGAGCACTCGTACAGTTCTGCCAGACGGGCCAGGATCTCCAAGGACGGCGCGTGACCGGTCGATGAGGGCCATAGCTCCCAGTAGGAGAAGTTCTTGAAGGTCTTGGGAGAGGCGGGCCAGCGGTCGTTCCACCGGTCAGCGGCCTCCCGCTGACTCCAGCCGCGAACCAGGCGGAAGGCCACACGGGCGTTCACGCGGTAGCGCTTCCGGAAGGCCTCGGCCACCTCCACCCATGACATCCCCTGTGAGCGGAGCCGGTCGGCTGTCGCCTTCTGCTCCTGGCGAGCGCTACGGGCCTTCATCGCCATCGTGCCTCCCGCGGTCGGGCGATGTGTTTGATGGACGCTAACGGTCCGGAGAGCCAGCGCAAAACCTCCCTGTTGAACAGGGAGATGTTGCAGCCAATCATCATGGTTGCTCTGGGTGGTCAGCGCAACCGTTCTCCAACAGGCTTGAACCCACACACCAGGGACGACAGCCGTTGTTTTCGCGGGACACCGCTCTGCGCGGTTACCGGGAACAGCGGCCTCGGCGCCAGTACGGAGGGGTGCATGTGGGAGCGACACAGAACTACCGGGCGACGGTTCCGGCCGGCCACAGCGGCGTGGCCTACGACGGAGGTGCCCGGACCGCTCTCCAACCTCCTGAGGCTGCACCGTCACCGTGGTGGAACAGGCCGGTGACCGCAGTGGGCTGGGAAGTGGCGGACGACCGTGTGCAGTACGCGGCCGCTGAGCAGCTCCATCAGCGTCACCACCGCCTGTGGTGGGTGATGTGGGGGCCCGGAGCCAGAAGGTACTTCGCCTTCTACCAGGGCGACGCCGATCTTGATCCCCTCTCGGATACCTCCGCCGAAGGGCTGGAGATCCAGATCAGGCGTGCTCAGACGGTAATCGCCCGCACCCACCCGGCGTCGTACTGGCGGTGCCCCGTCTCGTGTTGCTCCTGGACCTCGATCAACCCCGTGTCCCACGCGCCCTGCCCGCTACCGGTCCCTTCGTACCGATGACCACAGCCATCGCAGCACCTCGCATTCCGTGCCAGGACCTGCCCGACCCCGAGCACCTGTTCGGCAACGCTCTGCAGCAGCGACGTGTCCGCCATGTCTGTGCTCCCTGCCCGATCCGAGTGGACTGTCTGGCCCGAGCCCTGACCGAGCGGATCGACATCGGGCTCTGGGGCGGGCTGACCCACGCCGAACGCCAGGCTCTGCGTCGCCGCCATCCCCAGGTGAGCGACTGGTTCGCCTTCCTCGCCCGTAACCCTGCTGTCCCTGTTGGAAAGGACAACCGCACGTGACCTCTGGTACTACCGCGTTCCCTGCGACGGACACAGAATCCGAAGCACCCCTGACACCTGCGGAGGTCGCGACCCTCTTCCGCGTGGACTCCAAAACCGTGGCTAGGTGGGCGGCCCGCGGACTCCTGTCCAGCTTCAGGACTCCTGGAGGGCACAGGCGCTTCCTCGCCCGTGAGGTGTACTCCCTGCTGGCTCGGGACTTCACCCTGGCCGGAGGAGTCTGACCTGACAACGGTCCGTCCCCTCCGGAAGCCGGGACGAACAACACCAGAGCGGTGCTGTGGGGCACCTCTTCGGTCCGAGAGCTGTACGCGCTACCGCCCTTTCCTGCGAGGTCCGGCCATCTCCCAGCCGGACCTCACCCAGGCGAGGACAACGAGAACGACACCCGAGGCAAAGGAGCTGGACCAGTGTCCATCCCAGGACCCGCCGAGTACAGGGGGCTCCCCCGCCGCTTCCGACAGGCAGAACATGGGCGGTCGGACAGCGGCCCAATACCGCGCCCCTGCATCCCTCATGGGGAGCAAGTCGCTGTCGGGGTGATGGCGCAGCGCCAGGAACAGCCCCTGGACGATCCCACCTGTCTGGCCGTGCTGGGACATGCCTTCGCGAGCCAGGCGTGTACGAACACCGATATCCGGGCCACACCCACCGTCGGCTTCGCTCCGCAGGACGACCTGTCAGAGCTTGCCGGCGCTGTTCGGTGCCTGCTCCGCCACCGTCCTGATCTCGCCCGGCCCAGCGGGCTTCCACGACGAGAAAGGCAGGAAGGAGACCGCCAGGACCATCCTCTCGCGCACCTCCGGGCCCATATCCGGGCCCGAGGCGAGTGTCCACCTCATGACAACACACCACACAAGGAAGACACGAAATCCATGGACTCCAAGAACACCAACGCATCCACATTCGCCCTGGAAGTGCGTGTGACCGACGAGGCCGTCAACGACGACGGTCTCGTGCCCTGCGACACCAGCGACGGCTGCGGCTCCACGTGCGCGAGCGCCTGCACCAACAGCGGTCTCTGAGCCGCCTTACCCCCTGATGGACGAAGGAGGAGAGCGGTGCACGAAACCCCCGATCTGGTCCTGGACGTGCACGTGACCGAGGACTCGGTGGCGGCCGACGGCCTCACCGTGCTGGTCAGTGACGGCGGATGCGGCGCGACCTGTGCGTCAGGCAGTTGCGTCAGCGGAACCTGACACCTCTCACCAAACCCGGGGGCGGGGACGCCCCCGGGCCCAGACAGCGAACGATCAAGGAGGAACCGTGAGCGCCTTGTACCGGGCCTTGGGCCCGGCGTTGCTGAGGGCGGCCCGACTGCCACGAGACCCGGAGTCACAGGCGTGGCCCGACCCCGATCACGCTGCCCCTGAAGAGGTGCGGGCCTGGGTATCGGATCAGTGGCCGGGACCATCGGCAGAGGCGGTGCGGCTGGCCAGCCCCTCCCTGTCCGCGCTTCTGGACGCCATCACAGCCCGCCGGGTCGATGATGACCGGAAGGTGCGCCGGGCGACCCTGGCACTCATGCGGTACCTACTGCGCGCCACGGGTCGCTCCACCCCGTTCGGGTTCTTCGCCGGTACCGCCCCCGCTTCTTTTGGAGAGAAGACCCGGCTGCGGTGGGGTCTCGATCACCGGGCCGTCACCCGGCCTGATCCGGAGTGGCTGCACCAGGCCGTCACCGACCTGGAAGCTGTTCCAGAGGCGGCCGAGCGGCTGCATGTGGTGGCTGATGACCGGATCCGTCTGCGCGGCGACCACTACGAACTCACCCACGGCAAGAAGCGCATCGAGATCCGACGGACCGAAGCGGTGCGTCTCGTGCTGGAGGCAGCGTCCACACCGATCACCGTGAGCGCGGTGGCCGACCGTTTGTGCGCGCACGAGCCGTCCGCGCCGCGTGAAGCCGTTGCAGCGATGATTCGCGGCCTGCTCACCCAAGGTTTTCTCGTTTCGGAACTGCGTGCCCCAGGTACCACTCCCGACGTGCTCGGCCACGTCCTGGAGCATCTTGACCGGGCACAGATACACAAAGTGCGGGCGGCTGCTCCTGTCCTGGACCAGCTCCGGAAAGCAGAAACCGACCCGGCCAGCACCGCGGCACCACTCCGCATCGACCTGCAGTTGGACTGCGACCTGACGCTGCCGAGCAGTGTGGCCGAGGAGGCTGCTGTCGCGGCTACCGCCCTGGTCCGTCTGTCTCCCCACCCGGGCGGCGATCCCGGCTGGCGGGACTACTACACCGAGTTCGTGCACCGGTACGGGGCTGGGACGGTGGTCCCACTGGCGGACCTGCTCGACCGCGACATGGGATTGGGCTACCCGGCCACCTATCCCGGGACCCGCCTGTCCCTGCCCCGCGAGCGCACCCCGAGCTTCCTCGCCCGGCAAGAACGCCTCCTGGTGCTGGCCCAGCGCGCTGCGGTGCTCGGGCAACGCGAGGTCGTGCTCGACGACGCCGACCTGGACGGACTGACGGTAGCCGAAGTCGATTCGGTGAGGGTGCCGCCCCATGTGGAGACCGCGGTGACCGTGTGCTCTGCCAGCCCGGCCGATCTCGATGCCGGCCGCTACACGCTGCGGCTGCGTCCGGCCCGTGCGATCGGGACGATGACCGGCCGGGTCCAGATCGCGGGCTCACCGTTGGCTGCGGCGGCCTCACGGATTCCGGTGACCACCGCAGGAGCGTTCCCCGCCCAGATGAGCTTTGCACCGTTGACTCCAGCGGCCGACCAGGTCGCACACACCCCGCGCTTCCTGGACCACGTGTTGGCATTGGGCGAGCACCGGCCCGAGGAGGAGCCCGGCGTGCTCACCGCCGCAGACCTGGGTGTGCTGGTAGACCGGACCCGTCTGTACCTGGTGCACACCCCCACAGGCCGCATCGTCGAACCGCAGATGATGCACGGACTGTCCCTGGACTCCCAGACACCCGCGCTGGCCCGTTTCCTGGCGAACTTCACACGAGGATTGTGCGCCTCCTACCAACAGTTCCCCTGGGGCGACTCCGGCCTTGCGCTGCCGTTCCTGCCCCGGATCCGCTACCGGCGCACCATCCTGGCCTCGGCCCGGTGGATGCTCACCAGAGACGACGCACCCCTCGGGCGGGATCGGGAACAGATCCTGAAGGCCTGGCGCCACCAGTGGAGGGTGCCCGACGCCGTCGGCCTCGTGCACGGGGACCGGGTACTGCCGGTCGACTTGGAAGCGGCTGCGCACAGGGCACTGGTGCTCGCACACCTGGACCGACACGGCCGGGCTCTGCTGACCGAGGTACCCGACCCGGACATGGACCTGGGGTGGATCGGCGGTCACGAGCACGAGGTCGTCGTGCCACTGGTGACCACACTGCCTCCGTCCCCCTCACCTCTGGAACGGGTCTGCCCTGTCACTGTGACCGATCGCGAACGCGGAGACTTCCCCGGATCCGAGGGAGCGCGCTGGTTGTTCGCGAAGGTCTACACCCACCCACACCGCCAGAACGAGATCCTCACACACCACCTACTCGCCCTCCTGAACGAGCTGGGCGACCCGCCCTGGTGGTTCCTGCGTTACCGCGAACCCCGAGACGCCGATCACCTGCGCCTGCGTATCCGCGTCGGCTCCTCCCAGGAGACCTCCCGGGCTGTGACCGCCCTCGGGTCGTGGGCCGAGCGCCTGCGCGACTCCGGGCTCTCTCCCCGCCTGGCCTTCGACACTTATCTGCCCGAGAGCGGACGCTACGGGACCGGGCCGTGCCTGGAAGCCGCCGAAGCGGTCTTCACCACCGAATCGGCCGTGGTCCTGGACTACCTCGCCCGTGGTGTCACGGACGCCACGGCACTGGCCGCCGCGATGATGGTCCACACCGTGCGCTCCTTCACCGGTGGCACCCGGTGGCTGCTGGACCACCGCGAGGACAAGCGAGCCGATGCGTCCTCCGCACACGTCCAGCAACGAGCCGCTGAGCTCGCCGCGCACCCGACCCATCCCGGCCTGCACCGCGCACTGATCACCTACCGGACCCGATTGGACGAGCGCCCCGGGCCCGACTCCGACACGGTCTGTTCCTCACTGCTGCACATGCTCCACAACCGTGTTCTGGGCATCGACCGAGCCGGGGAGCGCACCTGCTACCGCACCGCCCGGCAAGTGGCACTGACCTGGCACCACCGTGCCGAGAGGACCCGCACGTGAACACCACCGCACCACCGAGCCGGGACCTGGACCGGGTGCCCGAGGACATCACCGACCCGGCTTGGGGTCAGTCGCTGTCCAACGGCGCTCTGGGACCCGCGCTGTTCCACCTGACCCGAGCCACCACCGCCCCCGACAGAGCCGACACCGCGCTGGCATGGTTGCGGGCCGCCACCCGTACCTCCGTCTCCTCCCACCCCGACGGTGCCCTGTTCTGCGGAGTCACCTCCCTGGCCTACGTGCTGGCCATCACCCGGGCCGGGGACGCCGAGCTCCGTCGGCGGCTGCACACCCATGTACTCACCCTGGCTCGAAAGCGTCTCCACACAGCGCACCGGCGTCTGGCCGACGGCGCGACCACGACCCCACGCGAATACGACCTCATCGGTGGACTCTCCGGCCTGGGCGCCTACCTGCTGACCACCCAACCCGACGGGGACACCACCCGCGCGGTGCTGTCCTACCTGGTGGCCCTCACCGAGCCCCGCCACGTGCACGGGAGACAGGTGCCCGGATGGTGGACACGCCTGTCCCCGAAAGGACAGGAGAGCCCCGGCTTCGTCCACGGGCACGCCAACCTGGGAATGGCGCACGGCATCGCCGGACCCCTAGCCGTCCTGGCCACGGCCCTGCACCGCGGCGTGGAGGTCCCTGGACAGGTCGACGCCATCGAGTACATCGCCGCCTGGATGAACATCTGGCGCCACCGCGACGACGACGGAGTGTGGTGGCCCCGCTGGATCACCTGGCCCCAGTACCTGGAACAACAACCCGTGGAACCCAACCCGATGCGACCGGCGTGGTGCTACGGCATCCCCGGACAGGCACGCGCCCAGCACCTGGCCGCCCTCGCCCTCGGCCGAACGGAGCGCGCTGCCGAAAGCGTGGATGCGTTGGCGGCCTGCGCCACCGACCGGAACCGGCTGGCCGCACTCGACGCGAGCCTGTGCCACGGCCGCTCCGGGCTGCTGCAGACCCTGCGCCGGACAGCCGAGGACGAGGGCACCGGACGCCTCGACAAGGTGGTACGAAACCTGGAACACCAGGTCACGGTGCGACCCAGCACCGGCACCGGACTCCTGGAAGGCTCCTCCGGACAGGCCCTGGCACACCTGCCCGCTCCCGCCCACCGCACCCGGTGGGACACCTGCCTACTGATCACCAGCTGACCGCGAAACCGACCACGAAAGTAGGGCACACCCGTGACCACTGCCACCGATCTGCGCAACAGCCTGGTCGACACCCTCCGCTCCCAGGGATGGATCAACGACCCGCGCGTGGAGAAGGCCATGCGTGAAGTACAGCGCGACCTCTTCCTGCCCGACGAGGACCTGGAAACGGCCTACGCCGACCGCAACATCGCGATCAAGAGCGGCCCGGCAGGAGAGTGCCTCAGCTCCGCCTCCACGCCCAGCATCGTCGGCATGATGCTCGAACAGTTGGAGACCGAACCCGGACAGAACGTGCTGGAGATCGGTGCGGGAACCGGCTACAACGCCTCCCTGCTCACACACCTGGTGGGACCGACCGGGTCGGTCACCTCCATCGACATCGACGCCGACGCCATCGCCCACGCCCGCGCCGCACTGGAACGGGCCGGAGTCGACGGGGTACGCCTGGTCCACGGCGACGGTGAAGAGGGGGTCCCCCAGCGCGCTCCCTACGACCGGATCGTCATCACCGCCGGGTCGTGGGACATTCCCGGCACCTGGTGGGACCAGCTCGTCGACGGAGGCCTCTTGGTCATTCCGCTCAGGTTCCGGGGCACGACCCGGTCGATCGCGTTCCGTCGCCACGGTGACCGGATGATCAGCGAGACCGCGCGCCTGTGCGGGTTCATCCCCATGCGCAACGACGACGGCGAACACGACCTCGACCTCGGCGGCGGTGTCATGGTGCGCTATGACGAAGACCAGGACATCCGCTCCGACGACCTGGCCGGGGTGCTGGACACTTCTCCCACCGCCACCTGGTCGGGAGTCACGGTCGGCGTCGAGCCGATCCACGGCCTCGGGGGACGGCTGGTCGTGGCCGAGCGGGGGACCAGCCGTATCGCTGCTCAGCCTGAGGCGGTGAAGTCGGGTCGGGCGCGACCGGTGATCCCGTCCATGACCCCCGCGGTGATCGAGGGTTCCTCGCTGGCCTACCTCACCCACCGACGCGAGGAAGGCGCCCGGGACTCCGAGCTGGGAGCCATCGGCCACGGCCCGGCCGCCCAGGAACTGTGCGCTCGGATCGTGGACCACGTGCGTGCCTGGGACAAGGACCGTGAGGACCGGTTGGCGTTCACAGCCGCCCGTGACAAGTCCCTGCTCGACGGCACATCGGGGCGTGTCATCACCAAGCGGACCACGCACCTGCTCGTCACCAGGCCGTAGCCGGCCAGGGGTGTGCCTGGACGGTTAGCACCGTCCAGGCACACTGTTGACGAGCGCGGGGATGTGTTCTGGCACTGAATTTTGTGGTTCTCTCACGGAGGGCCATGGAGACCTGTGTTCCTGAGCTACGTGCGTAGTTCAGGATGTTGATGAAGTACTCCTGCGTCTACTTCATCTGAGTTACGGACCGTGACGCACTACAAGATCAGTGCTAGAACCCATCTTCGCTGCACTCAACAAGTGGGATGTGTGACGGAGATGGCGGTCCCTACACAGGCCGGTCTCGGGGCTAGCGTGACCGGATTTGGCCAGAGGCCCATGCCCCGCTTTTGGCTGGTTACGGTCGCACCATGACCACTGATCCCTCACCCCCTCGATCGTCCTGGCGGAAACGTTTCCTGGAACGAGCCGCCTTGTTGCGTGAGCGCCTCGATCGGCGTCGCCATGACCTGTCCTGGATTGCGGTTACTGTCGGCGGACTCGGAGCGGCCGTGGCGTTGTGGCCTCTGGCCACAACGGTCTGGGATCTGCTCGGGTTCACCGAGGGCCAGACCTGGCGCGTAGCCGCAGTGGGGGTGTGCGCTCTGCTGCTGGCCGCCGGTGTGGCGGGGGTGAACTGGAAGCGCACCACTCCGGTGCGGTTGGTCTGGCTGATTCTGGCTGCCTGGGCGGTCGCCGCGGGTATGGTCGCGGCTATGACCACCCTGGCGTGGCTGGTGTTGGACACACCCCAGTGGAAACCACCTACGGAGCTCACACCCAAGAATCTGGACGCGATCGCCACTCGCGCCTTCGCCATCGTCGCTGGCTTGGGCGGTGTGGCCTTGTTGGTCATCGCCTACCGACGCCAACGTACAGTCGAGTCCGATGCCCAACGCGCGGAACTGACCGTCGCGCGTGAGAACACCAAACTGTTTACCGAGCGGTTCACCACCGCTGTGAGCCAGCTCGGAGAGGACCAGCCCGCAGTGCGGTTGGGCGGAGTACACGCCCTGGCTCATCTGGCCGACGACGCCCCTGAGGACCGCGACGATCTCGTGCAGATGGTGATCGACGTGCTGTGTGCCTACCTGCGCATGCCCTATGCCCCCGAGCCCGGCGAGTTGCCCGCTGACGCCGACGACGCCCAGCGCGAGGATCACCGCGCACGCACACTGGAGTTCGCCTCCTTCCGCGAGGTGCGCCACACCATCATCCGTATCATCGGCAACCACTTGCGCGAGCCCACTCGCTGGCGGGGTAAGGACTACGACTTCACCGGTGTCGTCTTCGATGGCGGTAACTTCAGCGGGGCCTGGTTCACCGATGGGGCAGTGGGCTTCAGCGAGACCATGTTCGTCGGCGGGACCGTGAACTTCAGCGGGACACGGTTCACCGATGGGACGGTGGACTTTCGCGGGGCCCGGTTCGTCGGCGGGACCGTGAACTTCCGCAGGGCCATGTTCGTCGGCGGGACCGTGAACTTCCGCGGGATCCAGGTCGCAGGCGGGACGGTGAGCTTCTTCGGAGCCTGGTTCACCGATGGGACGGTGCTCTTTGCTGGCGCCCAGTTCGCTAGTGGGGTGGTGAACTTCCGTGGGATCCAGCTCGCAGGTGGGAGAGTCGACTTCAGCGGGGTCCGGTTCACCGATGGGACGGTGGACTTCAACGAGGCCATGTTCGCTGGCGGGATCGTGAACTTCAACAGGGCCTTGGGGACGCGTCCTACCGGGTTGCTGGAAGCGATCGAGCACGGAGAACCTGGAGTGGTACTGCTATTTCCAGGGCAGTGGCGGCCGACTACTAACAAGAATGGCCAGCAGGGAGCCTCAAGCACGTCTGCTGATGCACCCGATCACTGACATCCTCACTGCGCCAACACTGTCGTGCTCGTTGCGTTCAACAGTCGCGAAGATGGACTCTGGCACTGATCTTGCGGTTGGCGCACGAAGAGTCACGGAAGCCTGTGGTCTTGGGCTGTGTGCGAATTTCAAGGGATCGGACCCGGATCCTCTGCCCCATCCGGGCAACTGACTGTCACCACACCACAAGATCAGTGCCAGAACCCATGTTCGTGCTCGTCAACACACAACCCTTCCTGGTCGCTGGTTTCCTTGGTTCAGCAGAACAGCTCATAGGTCATTTCCGAATGGAGGAGGGGGCATTCGGAAAACACCCTCCTCCCAGGGTGCTCGGTTACTGACTCCCTGGTGTCTTGCGTGTCTTAGGAGAGCGCCGGTTCCTTCGCTTCTCGGTTGGTGAGCGTCGACCTTGCTCGGCACTCACTGGTTGATCAAGCTGCCATAAGTGCAGGTGGTGGCGGGTTCACCTGGGGTTCACTGGGATCGCTCCCTGGGACACGGGGGTCTCCTGCGGGCACTCCCTTGGGTGATTCTTTACTCTGGGGATCATGGGTTGAGCGCCCTCCGAGTAGCTTTTGCGTGCGCAGTGAACCCCTTGTGAACCCTGACTGAGAACGCCGACGTGTTCCATGCGGATGTCATTTCTCGCTCGTGTTCGGGGAGGCATCCGTGTTCGCACCATCGCCGCTGGAAGTGGTCGAAACCCATTTCGTCCGCCTGGCGCCATCCCATCTGCTCCTGCACGGCACCAACTGCCACCCATGGCTCCAGGGCCGCGCCTACTCCCTGTACGAACTCCGCGACGTCCTCATGGACGAGGGGACGCCGTACGACGTGCGCGACGCGGTGTGGCGGCACACCATCCGCGCCGCCCGCCTGTCCCAGGACTGGATGGTCGGCGCGCTGGGGCTGTGCATGCCGGCGCTGCGCTCCACCGCTCGGCGCGCCTGCCGGGGCCTGAGCGCGAACGGAGTGGAGGCGGTGGAGTCCGCGATCCTGTCCGAGGTCATCCACCGGGTCCGCACCATCAGCCTGGACTATGCCCGCATGGCCTGGTACCTGACACAGCCCGCACACCGCGCCGCGCTCTCGGTGCGCAGGCACGAGCAGGAAGCGCCGATTCCGACCGGGGACCCGGGGCATCAGGAGGACCCTGACCCGGGCATGCAGGGCAGCCCCGACCTTCTGCTGGTGTCCGCGGCGCGGGTGGGTGTCCTCTCGCAGGCGGAGGCACGCCTGATCGCCCGGACCAGGGTGGAGAACGTCTCGCTGGCCGAGGAGGCGGCGGAGTTGGGGGTGTCCTACAAGGCTCTGGCGAAGCGCCGTGAGCGCGCCGAAGCCCGTCTGGTCTCGGCGGTGAGCGCGGGCGAGGTGGTGATCGCCGATGCACTCGTCCGCTCGCGGGGTCTTCATGAGCAGCGGCGCGAGCTCCGGCTCCTGGTGGCGGGGTCGGAAACCCGTTGGAGTCCGTTGTCGCATCGGCCTCTTCCCCGGGCTTCTTAGGGGAGCAGATACGGGCACTGGGCTTCGGCGGTGCAGCGCTGGGCCCGGTGCCCCTCCGGGGGCGAGGACACCGAGGGGGACGGGTGGCAGCAGCAACGCGATCGAGTGCGGGCCGGTGGGCGGTGGTGCTCCTGACTGCTGTCGGGGCGGCCGTGTGGTGGGTGGTGGTCGGTGACGAAGCGGCGTGGGTCTGGGCGGAGGCCGTAGCGGAGTCGGCGGAGCAGACCACTTCGGAGCTGCGGCAGGTCGTGAACCGGATCCGCCTGGTGATCATTGCTCTCGCCTCAGCGCTGGGGACGCTGTTCCTGACGATCGCGGCGGTGCGGTGGCTGGCCGCCAACGGCGAGCCGGGGCAGATCGACGGTGCCAAGAGGGCGTTGACCGGCACGGCGATCGGCTACGGCATCGCGATCCTGGCCACGGTGCTCATGGACATCCTGGACTGGATCGTCAGTGTGGGCGGGGGTGGCGCGTGACGTCTGCCTGGCGGCCCCCGCTGCAACCCGAACCCTCCGATGACCCGTTGCCGCCGCCCAGCGACGACCCGCTCCCGGAGCCGCAGGACCCCGGGCCGCGACCTGAACCCGAGTCCGAAGCGCAGCCGGCTCCGGAACGGGAGATCACCGACGATCCGCTCCCAGAGCCGCAGGATCCGCGCGAGGGAGAGCCTCCTCTGCGGGAACAGGAGGGATCTGGCGGTGACTCGATGGAGCTGGACACCGACGGGGACGTGTTCAACTGTGGTCTGGTCGACCCGGGCTGCCACGTGTCCAACTGGTTCGCCGATTTCGTGGTGTCCGGGCTGAACCCGGCCCTGGGCTGGCTGGCGGAGAAGGCGTTCCACACGCCGGTGCCGACCGAGGGCATGAAGGCCCTGCACAGCGGCATCCTCACCACCAGCAACACGCTCTTCGTGCTGCTCATCGTGGCGGGCGGGGTGGTGGCCATGGGCTACCAGAGCGTGCAGAGCCGCTACTCGGCCGCCGACATCCTGCCCCGGTGCGTGTTCGCCTTCGTGGCCTCGAACTTCTCGCTGTGGGCGGCCAGGGAGATGATCCGCGCCTCCAACCAGATCGCCGCGGCCATCGGCGCCGAGGGCATCAACGCTCACGAGGCAGCGGTCAACCTCCGCGACCGGATGGAGGTGATCCTGGAAGAGGCGCTGGTCTTCACCATCCTGCTCCTGGTCGTGGTCGTGGTGCTGCTGGTGGTGTGGATGGTCACCGAGGCGGTGCGTATCTGCATGGCCATCGTGCTGACCATCGCCGCCCCGCTGCTGCTGATCTTCCACGCCCTGCCGCAGACCAACCGGCTCGCCGAGTTGTGGTGGAAGTCCATGGCGGGCCTGTGCGCGATCCCGATCGCCCAGTCGGTGGTGTTCATCGCCATGGCCCGCCTGTTCTTCGAGGGGCAGATGACGATCTTCGGATCGCTGCGGGAGACGGCCGCGCCCGAGCAGGGACCTGACATGGCCCTGGACACCGGAACCGGTCAGAGCGTCACCCTGGCCGGCAGTGTGCTCGCCTCGCCCAGCCACGGGCAGACGGAGGACGCGGGCTGGCTGATGCAGATCATGCTGCTCCTGGTGCTGCTGTACGTGCAGATCCGGATCGGCTCCTGGGTGATGAAGCTGGTGTGGCAGCCCAACCCGGGTACCTCGCCCATCGCCGCGATGTTGAAGAACATCGCGGCGATGCTGGCCTTCAGGTCGATCGGCCGGATGCGGCTGCCCACGGCCCCGGCGGCGTCACTGAAGTGGCAGTTCTCCTCGCCGCGCACCCCCGGCCGCAAGCTGCCCCGCTACACACCCGGGCCCGGGGCGGGCTTGCAACCTTTGCAGCCCCAGGCGTGGTGGTACCGGGCCCGCCACGATCCTCCTGAGCCCGCCGGTGCCATCACCACAGGGGATCGGAGAGCGCTGCCGGGCCCCGGCGGAGACCACCGGGGCCCGCGCCCGACAGGTCCGGGACCCGCCATCGGTCCCACGGGCGCACCTCCCGGAGCGGCCGGTGGCCCATCGTGGCCAGGTGACCGCGTACGCGGTCCGCTCTCGCTGCCGGGACCGCGAGCTTTGCCGCCGGTACCGCCCCCGCGTCCGGTGCCACCCGCGTCGCTCCGGCGCGAGCTGGAGGTGGGCGGCATGCCCGGCTCACCCAGAGTGGGCCAACAGGTGCTGTTTCCACGTCCGGCCCCGCCGCCGAAGCCCTCGGCACCGGTCGCACCGCCCAAGCGCAGGTGGCGCCAGGGCGTGCTGCCGACCCCGCCACCGGTACGGGTGCCCGGCAGGCGCACCACGCCACGCCTGGGCCTGCCCGCTCCCGCACCCCGGCCCTCGGAGGGGCTGCGCCACCTGCCCGGCATGCCGCCGCTGACGTGGGACAAGCCGCCGCACGTCAAGGGCCAGCGGGCGCTGTTTCCCAACCCCAAGCGCGTGTGGAAGCAGTACGGGCTCTTTCCGCGCCCCGACCAGGACGCCAAATGATCGCTCGACGAGGAAGGAACCCGCGTGGCCTCTGAAGAAGCGTCCGCGTGGCGGGGACGCATCCCCGCCGATATCGACCGGCCAGAACCGGTCCTGTTCAACCTGACCGCGCGGCAGTGCCTGCTCATCGCCCCGGCCCTGCTGGCAGCCTGGGGCACCTACCTGCTTTTGCGCGATCTCGTGCCCCTGTGGGTGTTCGCGATGGCCCTGGCCCCCGTTCTGGGCGCGGTCATCGCCCTCGCGCTGGGCGAGCACGACGGTCGGGGCCTGGAGCAGGTCGCCGCCAGTGCCCTGGCGTGGGCGCGCGCACCCAAGCACCTGGTCTGTGCGCCGTCCGGGCACATCCCGCCGCTGCCCCGGTGGGCGCCCCGTCTGGGGCGCGGTCCCCGCCTGGCTCCGCTGCGGCTACCGGCGTCGGCGATCTCTCCGGAAGGGGTGGTGGACCTGGACGGCCGGTGCGCGGTGATGATCGCCTGCACCACCCTGCCCTTCCAGCTCGCCTCCGGGCGCGAGCAGGACCAGGTGCTCGCCGCCTTCGCCGGGGTGCTGGACGCCCTGTCCGAACCGGTGCAGATCCTCGTCCAACGGCGCAGCGCGGATCTGACCGAGTTCACCGCGATGCTCCGCGACAACGCCGACCACCTGCCGCATCCGGCGCTGGCCGAGGCCGCGATGGCACACGCACAGTTCCTGGACGAGATGACCGCCACCCACGAGCTCTCACACCAGCAGGTGGTGGTCGTGGTGACCGCGGCCGGTGCCGCTCGCCGAGTGGGGGCCGCTCTGCTGCGCAGGGCTCAGGACACCGCGGACCGCTTGGCTGCTCTCGGCATCCGCACACAGGTCCTGGACAGAGGCGAAGCCAAGCAGGTCCTGCGGGCGTCGATGGCCGCTCCCGGCGTGAGCCTCACCGATCCCGATCCGGACACCGACGGGTCCGTGGGAGTCAGCGACCGAGCGGAGACCAACAGCCCTGCGGATACCGACGACGAGAAGGAGCGCTGATGGTTCTCCGTAGCCTGCGGACACGACTCGGAACGCCCGCGTTGGGTGGACCAGCGCTTCGCCTCGGACCGCGCCATGTGGAGGTCGAGGGCGGGGTGTGCCAGACCCTCGTCGTCACCGGTTATCCGCGCGAGGTCGCTGTCGGATGGGCCGAACCCCTGCTCACCTATCCCGGCCAGCTCGACATCGCCTTCCACCTGGAGCCGGTGCCCGCTCCCGTCGCCGCAGCCCGGCTGCGCAAGCGTCGGGCCCGCTTGGAGTCGGCCCACCGCACCGGTGCCGCCCAGGGGCGGGTGGAGGACCCGCACCAGGTGACGGCGGCCATGGACGCGGCCGAGATCGCCGACCGCATCGCCACGGGTCAGGGCAGGTTGTTCAAGGTGGGGGTGTACATCACCGTGCACGCCCCCAGCCTGGAAGTGCTGGAGGCCGAACTCCAGCAGGTGCTGGCCCTGTGCTCGTCCCTGCTCGTGGAGGCCGTCCCCGCGACGTTCCGGCCGTTGCAGGGGTGGATCACCACCCTGCCGCTGGGGACCGACGCGCTGAGGGCGGGCCGGTCGATGGACACCGACGCAGTGGCCACGACGCTGCCGTTCACCTCTCCGGAGCTGGTCGCGGATCTGGGGGAGACCACGGTCGTCTACGGCACCAACACGCACTCCTGCGGCCTGGTGGCCTGGGACCGGTTCTGCGGCGGGCTGGACAACCACAACAGCGTGGTCCTGGCGCGTTCCGGGGCGGGCAAGTCCTACCTGGCCAAACTCGAAGTCCTGCGGTCGCTGCTGGTGGGGGTCGAGGCCGCAGTCATCGACCCGGAGGGCGAGTACCTGCGCTTGACCGAAGCGGTCGGCGGCACCCTCCTCCGCCTGGGCACTGAGAACGGGCGGCTGAACCCCTTCGACCTTCCCGCGCCGGGCACGGAGAAGGACGGGCAGGCGTTCACCTCTCGCGCGCTGTTCCTGCACACCCTGGTCACCGCGATGGTCGGCCAGTTGTCCGCGACCGAGAAGACGGTGCTGGACCGGGCGGTCATCACCGCCTACGCCGAGGCCGGGATCACGCGCGACCCCACCACGTGGGACCGGCCCGCTCCGGTGCTCGCCGACCTGGCCGCCGCTCTGGAGGACGTCGCGGCCGATCCCGATACGGGGGACGAACCGGGCCGCGCCGCACAGGCGCTGACCGACCGGTTGGAGCCCTTCGTCCACGGTTCACACGCGGCGCTGTTCGACGGGCCCTCCACCGGCCGGGTCGACGGGCACCTGACCGTGGTCTCGCTCAAGGAGCTACCGGACGAGGTCCGCCCGGTCGGTGTTCTGATCGCGCTCGACGCGATCTGGCGGCACATCACCGCCGGCACACCGGAGCGTCCCCGCATGGTCGTGGTCGACGAGGCGTGGATGCTGCTCCAGGACCCGGCCGCGGCCCGCTACCTGGCCCGGCTGTCCAAAGCCGGACGCAAGCACTGGGTCGGACTGACCCTGATCACCCAGGACGTGGGCGACGTGCTCGGTACCGAGCTGGGGCGGGTGGTCGTCGCCAACGCCGCCACCCAGGTGCTGCTGAAGCAGGCCCCGCAGAACCTCGACGCCGTCAGCGAGGCGTTCCACCTCTCGGGCGGAGAGACCCACCTGGTCGGTACCGCCCCCAGGGGCTCCGCGCTCCTGGTCGCCGGACACCAGAGGGTCGGCTTCCACCCCGTCGCCTCACTACTTGAACACCAGCTGATCACGTCCGACCCGGCAGAGCTCGCTGCCATGCGGACGGAGGGGACGGCGGGAGAAGAGGCGCAGGACGAAAGCCCCGCTTCTGCCGCGGACGGGTTCGATGACGAGGAGACGGTGTGATGGTCGGCTTCCTCGCAAGCGGCGGGTTCTTCCTGCTCCTCGGGACCGTCCCGCTGGCAGGGGCTGCGGTGTGTGCCCTTCTGGTCGGGGTGCGCCTGGCCCGCCACCACTACCTGTCCCGGGAAGCGCGGGTGGTGGAGATCCTGCCGCCGCCCGAGGCGACGCTGGAGAACGCCCAGGCCTTCTGGCAGCACGTGATGGGCCTGCTCAAACCCCGGTGGTCCCGGTGGCTGGTGCAGCCCCACCTGGCCCTGGAGGTGATCGCCTCGGCAGCCGGGGTGCGGTTCCAGGTGTGGGTGCCGGGTGCGGTGCCGCCGGGCACGGTGGAACGCGCGGTCTCCTCCGCCTGGCCCGGGGCGACCACCTCCACACGCCACCTCGCCTCTGGGGAGCCCCCGCTTCCCACAGGCGTCTACACCACCGGCGGCCACCTGCGGTTGGGGCGCAGCGAGGTCTTCCCGCTACGCACCAGGTTCGAGGACGACCCGGCCCGACCGCTGCTGGGGGCGCTTGAGGACCTGGTCGAGGGTGAACACGCCCTGGTGCGGATCACCGCCCGCCCCTCCACGGGGTGGCGGGCCGCGCGCGCCCGCCGAGCGGCGGCGCGCCTGCACGGCCACACCGGCCTGGCCACACACCTGGTGGACGCCCTCGACCCCACCGCCGGCTCTGCACCCCGGCGCCCGCCGGTGCTTCCCGGCACGGGGGACGACGTGCGGGCGATCCTGGCCAAGGCCTCCAGCCCGAGGCTGGCGTGCGATGCGGCCTACATACTCACCACCACCCACGTCGGCGACGCCGCCAGGGAACGTCTGCGGGGAAGGGCACACGGGATCGCCGCGGCGTTCGCCGTGTTCACCTCCGGCACCAACCACCTGGACCGGCGCTTCATGATTCGGCCCGGCTGGTGGGCGGTGAACCGCTTCCTGGGATACGGGTTCCTGCTCTCCGCGGCAGAGCTGGCCGGAGTGGCGCACCTGCCCACCGACACCACCGTGCCCGGCCTGACCCGGGCCGGGGCACGGCCCGCAGCACCCGCCCCGGAGGTTCCGCGCGGAGGGGAGAACGCCCGGGTGGTCGGCGACAGCGACGTCGGTACACGGCGCCCGGTCGCGCTGGGGGTGGTGGAGTCGCGCCAGCACACGCACATCCTCGGCAAGACCGGCTCGGGCAAGTCCACCCTGTTGGCCAACCTCGTCCTCCAGGACGCCGAGGCCGGACGGGCGGGGCTGGTGATCGACCCGCGCGGGGACCTGGTCACCGACATCCTGGCCCGCCTGCCCGAACACGCCATCGACAAGGTGGTGCTGTTCGATCCCGACGACAAGGCGCCACCGCCCCGGTTGAACCTGCTCCAGGGCGGCGACCCTGATTTCACCAGCGACACGGTGGTGGGGATCTTCCGCAGGATCTACGCCGAGTACTGGGGGCCCCGGACCGACGACATCCTGCGGGCGGCCACCCTGACCCTGACCCGCGCGGGAGACCCGAAGCTGACCCTGGGGGACGTCCCGCGTCTGCTGGCCGACGACGACCTACGCCGCAAGGTGATGGACAAGGTCACCGCCCGCAACGGTCAGGACGCAGCCCTGGAGGACTTCTGGGGCTGGTACTGCGGACTCACCGTCTCGGCCCGCAGCTCGGTGACGGGGCCGGTGCTGAACAAGCTCAGGACCGCGCTGCTCCGGCGCTGGGTGCGGCAGGTGGTTGCCTCGGGGCCGTCCACGGTCGACCTGCCCTCCCTGTTCGACACCGGACACCTGGTCCTGCTGCGGTTGCCGAAGGGGCGCCTGGGCGAGGACACCAGCTCGCTGATCGGCTCGTTCGCGCTGGCGGCCACGTGGCAGGCGGTGACCGCCCGCATCCACACACCCGAACACCAGCGCAAGGACCTGTGCGCGTACGTGGACGAGTGCCAGAACTTCCTCAACCTTCCCGGGAGCCTGGAGGACATGCTGGCCGAGGCCCGCGGCTACCGGCTCGGCCTGACCCTGGCCCACCAGGAGCTGGGCCAGCTGCCAGCGGATCTGCGCAAGGCGGTCTCGGCGAACGCGCGCACGAAGGTGTACTTCACCGCCTCACCCGACGACGCGGCCAGCCTCCAGCAGCACACGCTGCCCGTGCTGGGGGCCTACGACCTGACCCACCTGGGCGCCTACCAGGCCGTGGTCAGGCCCCTGGTGGGGGCCAGGGAGCAGGGGGCGGCGACGGCACGCACCCGGCCGCTGCCTGACGGAACCACGGGGAGGGCCGTCCAGGTTCGCGAAGCCGCACGCACTTTCGGGGCCCAGGAGGACCGACCCGCGGACGAGGTGCGGGGGAAGGCGGGGGAGACGTCGTGAGGCGGACGGAGAAGAGCGTGCTCGGGAACACCGTCGAGCGCACCGAGTACGGGTCGGCCCTGGTGTGGCTGGCACCCCGTGTGACACCGAGGGACAGGGAGATCCTGACCGGACTGTATGACCACCACGTCATGACCACCCACCACATCCACCGGCTCCACTTTCCTGAAAGCGGAGCTCGCCGTACGCGCAGGAGACTGCTTCTGCTGCACCGGTACGGGCTCATCGACCGGTTCCGGCCCTTCGGCCGGGTCCGTGTCCCCGACCACTGGGTGCTTGCCCCGACTGGCGCGGCCCTGGTCGCCGAACAGCGGGGAGTGGAGCCGGGGGAGCTGGGGTTCCGACAGGACCGTGTGCTGGCCTGGGCGCACTCCGGTCGGCTCGGGCACATGCTCGGCCTGGTCGAATCCCTGGTACTGGCCACCGAGGCCGCGCGCGACCTTCCCACTGCGCAGCTGGTGCGCTGGGACAACGAGCGCGAGTGCGCACGCCGCTGGGGACGCCACATCCGCCCGGACGCCTACATGCGCTGGCACCAGGACGGGGCCGAGCTGGACGTGTTCTGGGAGTACGACACCGGCAGCGAACCCCTGACCAAGGTGCAGCGCAAGATGGGCGGGTACGCGCGCCTGGCCAGGGAGAGCCGCCTGCCGTCGATCGTGCTGTTCGCGGTCCACTCCGACCAGCGCGAGGACCACCTCGCCGCGAAGCTGGCCGATGACGTCTCCGACATGGTGGGCGTCTACATCACCACCCATGCCCGGCTCGGTGCACGGGGCCCGGCCGAGGCGGTGTGGCGGGCCACCGACGCCCCGGACCGGTTGCGGCTGGTCGACGTCGCCTGCCGCCACACCGCCCCGGGGCAGGACGGGGAGTGATCCGACTCGCGGTCGCGGGAGCAGGAGTACTCTTCCTGCTCCCGGTGGTGTTCATCGGCGCCACGGCGGGCGAGGACCACCAGCTCGCCGCGATACCTCAAGGGGTGGAGGGCATTCCGGGCACAGTCCTGCTGGCTTATGCCCAGGCCGCCGCACGTCTGGAGGAGAGGTACCCGGGGTGCACGGGAATGACCTGGCCGGTGCTGGCCGGCATCGGGAAGGTCGAGTCCGACCACGCGGCCGGGCATGAGGTCTCCTTGTCAGGGGACGTGGACCCGCCGATCATCGGCCCCCGTCTGGACGGCCGCGGGGCCGGGGGCAACACCACACCCCACACCGACTCCGACGACGGCCGGTGGGACGGGGACACGGATTTCGACCGCGCGGTGGGGCCGATGCAGTTCATCCCCGCCACCTGGGCCTCCCACGGCCTGGACGCGACCGGGGACGGCACCGCAGACCCGCACAACGTCTTCGACGCGGCCTGGTCGAGCGCTGTGTACCTGTGCGTCAGCGCCCCGGAAGCGAAGGCGGTGGACTTCGCCGATGAGGAAGACCTCGACGCGGCTCTGCTGCGTTACAACCGCTCGGGCACCTACGTGAGGCAGGTGCGCGGGCACATCGAGCACTACACCGGGCTCGCCGCCCAGGCTGCCACCCGGGTCCCGGTGGCGGGCTCGGGCGCCAGTAGCGCGCAGGGCCGGGCGGCAGCGGAGTGGGCGCTGGACCAGGTCGGCAAGCCCTATCTGTGGGGCGGCACCGGGCCGCACGCGTTCGACTGCTCCGGGCTGACCATGCAGGCGTGGGCGGCGGCCGGTGTGGGCATTCCGCGGGTGACCACCGACCAGGTCAACGTCGGAACCCGGATGGGGCTCGGTGAATTGCAACCGGGCGACCTGCTCTTCTACGACACCGGATACGGTGCCTCGCCCTCGCACGTGACCATGTACGTCGGTGGCGGCCAGATGGTCAACGCACCCAGAACCGGCCAGCTGATCCGGGTCGAGCCGGTCGACGGCGACTACTACAGCGCCCGGTTCGTGGCAGCCGTCCGACCGGGCTGAACGGCCACCAAACACCCCGTGGGGCGCGGACAGCCGTCCGGTGCAGGCCGGGGCCGCGCTTGGGGACGGTGCGGGGACGTGGGGCGGCGTGCGGGCCGCTCGGGGCATGGCCGCCGGGCGGCCTTTTTCGCTTGTCGTGACTCTTCCGAACCGAACCGGTTGAAACTTCTCGCGAGTATGGGGAAACATCGCGAATACCGTTCAGTCCGGGTGAACGCTGTTATCCCGATCCTTTTTTCTATTTCGCATGTCTGAAATGGGGTCGTTTGTCATGTCTGAATGCGTTCTGAAGGAAGTCGCTGGCGCACCTCGCTCCGAAGGCTCCACCTCCAGGTAGCGGGGCTGTTCGCATCAGGTCGGAGGCGGCGAGGAAGCGCAGCTTTGAGGGGCGTACGACCTCGGAGCCAATGGCACCCGCCCCATTCCGGCCTGCTGGTGGCCCCAGGAAAACGACACAAGAGAAAAAGGCGCCCCGGTCGGTGCTGGCACACCGCCCGGGGCGTGATCCCCACCTGAGGTAGCAGGAGGAGAATCAGTGAGTCATGGTACGGGTCGGCACCGCAGGCGTCGACGTGGATGGGCCTGCCGCATGCGGTGGGCGATGGGCGCCGTTCTCGCCGCGATCATCGGCGCGGAGCCCGAGGTGAAGACCGCTGCCAGCCGGTATGCGGAACCACGCACGCCACGAAAGACGCGGAATCCCGGGAACGCGGCTCGGTGCCGGGAACCCGAGTGGGTTCGGCGCTACGACCAGGCGAGGCAGGCCCAACAGGCCCGAGCGGAAGCCCTTCTTGCGGGTGGCGGGAAGGCGATTGGGAGGGGCGGCGCCGTAAGTCCGCCGGAGCCGGGGTGGTGCGTGGACGATGACGGGATGCGGGCGGTGCGTCCCTACCTGGTCGCGCACGAACAGCGGCAGCGCTCGGGGCGTCAGCGAGAACTGGAGCGCGAGACGCGCCGGACACGGCATCATTCGGACGCCCTGACGGCGAGTGGTCCAGGGGCTCGTGGGGAGTGGGACGAACTGGCGGCCCTGGTGCGCCAGTGGAAGGCCCAACGGGTGCCCGTGGCCTGACCCGGGCAGCGGATCCAGGGCTGTCTCCTCATGGAGGCAGCCCTCCGTGCTGTCTGTATGGCCTTTGTATTTTCCCAGGTGGAGCGTGCGACATCGGAGCCGGGTGGTTCTCTTCACAGTTTTCGTCACGGTGAGTATTCAGAAAACAGTTGTCTTATTACTCTCAGTGTGGCTAGTGTCACCCTTCGGAAGCACGGTGTGGGGCCGTGTCTGGCGAGGAACCGGTGGTGAGGTATGCGCGCGCCTGCGGTGGGTTGGGCGACCGTAGCGGTGGTGGCGATGTCGACGGGATGCACGGCTGAGAAGGGGGACCCCGCGAGCGAACCGCTGAGCACGCCTTCCTCGCTGGCGGTCCCTGCCAGTCCGTCGTCGAAGGTCGAGGAGGCGGCGGTGGACGCCTATCTCGGGATGATGCGTGCGCTGGTCGACGCGTCCTTGGAAGGCGCCGAAGACCATGCCGATCTGAAGGTGTACGCCCGTGGGCAGGCGCTCGAACTGACTACGGACATGCTGGACGGTGCCACCGCCATGGGGGAGCCCGTACTGAACCCGGAGGTGGCGGAGGCCAGGACGGACGATGATCCGCCGACCGTCGTGATCGAGGACTGCATGGACAACACGGACTGGGTCCTGGAGGGCGAACCGGCACGAGACCCCGCTGACCGCAACACACGGCTGTACACGGCCACGGTCACCCTGGTCGAAGACCAGTGGACGGTCGAGGAGCTGTGGCTGGGAGAGCCCGGCGCGTGCTGACACGGAGGGTGCCACGAGGGCTCCTGGGCTGGGTCGCGGTCGCGGTGTACCTGACGGTGTGCGCGCCCGCTGCCTGGGGAGACACCTCCGGTTTCGACGGTCACACCTCGTGCAGCGGCGGTTCCTGCGAAGTCGTCGCCCGTACGCCCGGTCGCGACCCGGCCGTCTCCAGCGCTCCGCCCCAAGGCGGGCACAGCGCAGCCGACGAAGCGGGAACGCCCTGTCTGACACCGGACGTGGAGTTTGCCCAGTCCGGACAGGAGGGGCCCCTCCAGGTGCCCTTGGACACAGCCCTGTGCGCCAGCTCGGGAAGCACGGCGAGTCTCCCGGAATTCAACCCCGCCGTGCTGGCTGAACAGGCACGCGCCGTCATGCGCCTGCCCGCGCCGAAGATCGGAACGGCTCCGCCACCGGACAGCCCTCGCTTCGTGAACATGCCCTCCTGGATGTGGGTGGAAGCCGCGGACTGGGAGCCGGTCACGGCCACGGCCTCGGTCAGCGCCGGGTCGGTGACGGTGGTCGCGACACCGGAGCGGATCGTGTGGGACACCGGCGACGGCCACGAAGTGGTGTGCGAGGTGCCGGGCACCGTGTTCACCCGCGACGTGTACCGGGAGGAGGGGTCTCCGGACTGCGGCCACACCTACACCAGCCTGCCGCCGGGCGGCGCGGGCGCCCGGGTGGAACTGGCAGCGGTGTGGGAGTGGGGAGTGGCCTGGTCCAGCACCGACGGGAGGGGCGGAGAGCTGGAGGACCTGACCACGGCGGCCAGTGTGCTGGTGCCGGTCAGCGAGATCCACTCTGTGGTAACCGGCCACCGCTGAGGGCGGGGAGCAGAAGACGTTGAGGAAGAAGGGGGAGGGATGGTCGCGCTCGCAAAACCCGAACGAACCGACCGGGAAAGTGGGACTGGCCGTGCCAAGGACACCGGGCCGGAGTGGGAGTCCGTGCGGTTGGTGGCGGCCTCACGCCGCCGGTGGAAGTGGGGCCTGCTGGCCGGCGCGCTGATCGTTGCCGGCGGTGCGGCGGGGGCCTGGGCCGGACTGGCTGGGGAGGACACGCGCACGGTCGCGGTACTCGCCGCCGACCTGCCGGCGGGGCACCTCATCACGGCTGAGGATGTGGCCTCGGTGGATCTGGGAGCGGCTGACGGGCTTCGGCTGCTCACACCCGAGGTGGCGGAGGGCATGGTGCTGACACGGCCGGTACCGGCGGGTTCTCCGCTGGTGGCGGACTCGGTCTCCGACAGCGCCCTGTGGCCGGAGCGGGGACAGGCAGTGGTCGCGGTGCCGGTCTCCACGCTGCCCCAGGGGCTGGAGGCCGGGACGACGGTTGACCTGATCACCGCGGCGGTCGGGGAGGAAAGCGACGAGGACAGCTCCTCGGAAGCAGGTGCGGTCACGGGGCTGGTCCACCGTGTCGTGACCGGTGAGGAGGGTTTCGGCAGCGGCGGACACATCGTCGAGGTCGTTCTGCCCAGGGACCGAGCCGTGTGGTTCTCGCGCGCGGTAGCCGGTGGGGAAGCACAGCTCGCGGTGGTCAACCCGCACGAGGGGCTCCGGTCGTCCGAGGAAGAGGAGGAGCGCGAATGATCGTGGCAGTGTGCTCGTTGGGCGGGGCGCCCGGAGTGACCAGCCTGGCCACCGCGATCGCGGCGTGCTGGCCCTCGGCCCCTCTGACAGTGCCGGTGCTGGTGGAAGCCGATGCCTGTGGTGGTGACCTGGCCTCCTGGTACGGCATCGACACCGACCGTGAGACAGGACTGGTGTCGTTGGCAGCCGCCTCCCGCATACCGGTTCCGGTACCGGCGTCTGCTGAGGCATGGGCACAGGCAGGCGTGCAGGACGCCTCCTCGGCCGGTGAACCGCTGCTTCACCATGCGGTGGAGTTGCCCGGCGGACTCCGTGCGGTGGTGGCTCCCGCCGATCCGGTGGAGGCCGGACGGGCAGTGGACGCGCTCGTCAGCAAGTCCGCTCTGCTGGGGACGGGGAAGGCGACCGTGATCGACGTGGGGCGGGCGGTACCGGGGTCTGCGGGGGCGGCCCTGCTCCGCCATGCCGACGCCGTCGTGGTCGTCACGGACCCGGGGAACGTGGGGCACGCCTCCAGGATGAGAGCGTGCGCACCGGCCCTGGCGTTGCTGCGCCAGGAGGGAGTGCGCGTGGGGCTGGCTGTCGCGGAGTCCTGTTTCCACCCCGACGAGGAGGTGTCCCAGGTGGCCTCAGGGTTGCCGGTGTGGGCACGTATCCCGCAAGACCTGGTGGGAGCCGCGCTGGTGCGAGGCGAGCACCGCTCGCCCACCCGCCTGCGCGACCGCCTGGCCGCGTGGCGGTCCCAATACCGGGACCCCGACGGCCTGGAGTGGATGCCGCTGATCAAAGCGGCCAAGGCCCTGGCGGAACTGTGCGACGACCTTTCCGGGATCGGCGCGGCCTCCCCGGTGCGGCGTGCCATCGAGGCGGGCGCGGCATGACGACGACCCCCGAACGCCCACATTCGCTCTTCGCACCCGGCGACGAGGATGACGCACTGCGGGATACGGCGATCACCCTGGCCAACCAGGTCACCGAGCAGCTCGTCACCGTACCCGGTGGGGCAGAGGACACCGAGTACGTGGGACGGCTGGTGGACACCCTGCTGGAGGACCGGGCCCGCACAGCCCTGATCCGAGGGGAGGGAGAGCTCGCCGCGCCGGAGGAGGCACGGCTGCGCCAGCTCGTGCTGGACCACGTCTTGGGGCTGGGGCCGCTGGAGGAGCTGTTGGCCGAGCCCGGGGTGGAGAACATCCACATCACCGGATCGCAGCCAGTCATCGTCGACTTCGGCGGAGGACGCCGGGAACACCGTCCGGCGGTGGTGGCCGCTGACACCGACCTCGTGGCCCTGGTGCAGAGGGCTGCCGCCCGGGCAACCGGCGGCGAGCGCCGCTTCGACATGGGTGCCCCGATCCTGTCCATGGAGCTGCCGGGAGGCGAACGGCTGTCGGCGGTGATGCCGGGGGTCGCGGCCCGCCCGACCGTGACGATCCGCCGCCACCCCGCCCAGCACCTCACCCTGGGGAACCTGGCCAGGTCGGGGATGGTCGACCAGACCGCTCGCGACCTGCTGGTCGCCGCGGTGAGGGCGCGCTTGAACGTCATCGTCAGCGGTGCCACCAACGCGGGTAAGACGACGCTGCTCCGAGCCCTGCTGGCCACGGTGGAGGCCGAGCGGATCATCACGGTGGAGGACTCCCTCGAACTGGGACTGCACCGCCACCTTCCCGAGGCCGATGTCGTGGCCCTCCAAGGACGCCCCGAGAACATCGAGGGCGTCGGGGAGATCACCCTGGCCGAGCTGGTGCGGGCAGCGCTGAGGATGTGCCCGGACCGGGTCGTCGTGGGGGAGACCCGGGGGCCGGAGACGCTCGCACTGCTCAACGCCATGAGCATGGGCACGGACGGGTCGATGTCCACCATCCATGCCTCGTCCAGTCAGCAGGTGTTCGCCAAACTGGCCGCCTACTGCGCCCAGTCATCGGAGCGGTTGAGCGCCTCGGCGACCGCGTCCCTGGCGGGGACTGCCCTGCACCTGGTGGTGCACATCGACACCACCGCGGAGGGCCAGCGGGCCGTCACGAGCATTCGTGAGGTCGTGGGCTCCGACGGTGACCAGGTGCTTTCCAACGAGCTGTACACGCGTGAGGCCGCGGAAGCCACGGGCGCGATGGTGTGCGCTCCCAGCGGCGTGGGCGGCCGACGCCTGTCCCGCGCCGGATATGTGGTGCGGGGGTGGGCGTGATGCCCTGGTGGGACTGGACGATGGTCGGACTGGCCGTAGGAGGAGCCCTCCTGGGCTCGGGGATCGCCTGCGCCGCCTACACGACGAGCCTCGTTCCCTGGCGCACCGCAGGAGCTTCACCCTCCTCAAGGCGCTGGACCGTGTTCCTGCGCCAGCGCCGGATGTGGGTGCGCGCAGCCGGTGCCGCAGGTGCGGGAGCAGTGGCCGGCCTGGTGACGGGGTGGCCGGTCGGGGCGGTGATCGCCGCGGCGGCCGGGTGGTGGCTGCCCGCCCTGCTCGGACCCGACACCGCGAACCGTGCTGAGGCCGACCTGGCGGAAGCACTGGCCTCCTGGGCAGAACAGCTCCGGGACATGATCACCGGAGCCGCCGGGCTGCACCAGGCCATCGCCGCGACCGTGACCGTCGCCCCGGAGGTGATCCGCGACCAGGTCGCTGCCCTGGAAGCGCGGCTGCGCGCTGGCCAGCCCATGGACCAGGCGGCGGAGGCCTTCGCCGCACAGGTCGACTCCGACCTGGCGGACCTGATCGCGATCACTCTGATCATGGGCGCCTCCCGTCAGAGCGGCGATGTGGCCGGGGCGCTCTCGCGCCTGGCCGAGGCCGCCCGGGACAGGGCGACGGTGGTGGCCCGGATATCGGCCTCCCGGGCCAGGGTGCGCTCCTCGGTACGCATCATCGCCGCCGCCACCACCTTCATGCTGGTGGGACTGGCGGCGTTCAACCCCGCCTTCCTGGAACCGCTGGACACTGTCTCCGGTCAGCTCATCCTCGGTGCGACCGGAGGCCTGTGGGCGGCCTCGTTCTTCTGGCTGGCCCGCCTCGCCCCACCGCCGAAGCAGCCGCGCCCCTTCAGCCTCCTTCCGGCAGAGGCCGGCGGAGCAGGAGGCGGTGTCCGATGAGCGCCGTGGTGCTGGGAGCCGCCGGGGGTCTGGTGGGAGCCGGGGTGTGCGCTGCCGCCTACGCCCTGCGCCGCCCCACACTGGCCGAGCGCCTCACACCCCGTCCACGGCCGGAGCCGCACCCCGTCGCCACGGACGGTTGGGCACACCGGACCGGCCGCCGCGCGGGTCACCTCCTGGCCCGCGCCGGTGTCCCCGGACCGGCCATGACCCGCACGCTCACGGCAGCGGGCACATCGCCGGAGGCCTACCGGGCGGAGAAGGCCGCCTCCACCGGAATCGGGATCCTGCTGGCGACCGTGCTGGCTACCGTCGGCAGCGCGGTCCTGCCCGGCCCCGCGACCACATGGCTGCTCGCCGCCCTGGTCGCCGGAGGCTGCATCGCGGCCCCGGACCTGGCAGCCCGCAGAGCCGCCGCCGAACACCGAGCCGAGCTGAGGGCGGCCTCCTCCGCGCTGGCGGACCTGGTGGTGATGGGTTTGGCCGCCGGGGCGGGGACCACCGGCGCGTTGGCCACCGCCCTGCACCACGGCAAGGGGCCCGCTCCCAAGCGGATCCGCACCGCAGTGCAGACCGCGATGCTGCGGCACCGTCCTCCCTGGGAGGGGCTCGACGCCCTCGCCCGGGAAACCGGGGTGCGGGAGCTGGGCGAATTGGCGGCCTCACTGCAACTGGGCGGTGCTTCAGGGGCGCGTACCCGCACCTCGTTGGCCGCGAAGGCCACCTCCCTGCGTGTCCGCCTCCTGGCCGAGACCGAAGCCTTCGCCCAAGCGGCCACCGAACGCATGACCCTGCCGACCATGGGCCTGGTCGCCGGGTTCCTGCTGCTGATCAGCTACGTCGCCCTCGCGCACATCACGGTGGGGTTCTAGACAAGGAGAGGTGTGATGAGGAGTCTCCTCCAGCGCGTCCAGCACCGCGCCCGTACCTGGACCACTCCGCCGCCGGACGCATCCACCGATACCGGATCGGCGACCACGGACTGGATCCTGATCATCATGGTGTCCATCACCATCGCCACCGTCGTCGGAGGGATCCTCATCGGAGAGTTCACCACGGCGGCCGAGTCCATCGACCTGGGCGTGAACAGGTGAAGCCCGCCCCGCACCGGAGCAGCCGACGGCGAACCGGGCACGACGACCAGGGCAGCGCCGAGCCGCTGTTCATCCTGCCCCTGGTGTTCGTGATGCTGCTGGTGGTGACCCAGGTGGGGATGTGGGCGCACGCCCAGCACCGCGTCCAGGTCATCTCCTCACAGGCCCTTGCTACGGCGCGCGCCTACGACGGCTCCGTGGCAGCGGCCTACGAACAGGCCGAACAGGCGCGCGAACAGCTCGGCGGCGGGATGTTGTACCAGGTCGATGTCCGCGTCGACCGGGGTGCGGCTCACGCGCGCGTACGCGTCCGGGCCCGAGCCGTGAGCCTGCTGCCCGGGACCGGTCTGCCCGTGGCCTCGGAGGCGTCCGGGCCCGTCGAACGCCTCACACCATGAACACCCCGTGCCGGAAGCGGTGCCGTGAGGACCGTGGGAGCGCCTCGGTTGAACTGTCCCTGCTCGTCCCGGTCCTGGTCGTGGCTCTGGTGCTGATGGTGATCGCCGGACGCCAGGTCTCGGCTGCCCTGATCACCCGGGACGCCGCCGCTGCGGCAGCGCGGTCCGCCTCCCTGCAACGGGACGCGGCTTCCGCACGTACTCACGCCTACCGGGAGGCCGGGCGGGAACTGGATGACCGGGGGGTGGTCTGTTCCCCCTTCACCGCTGTGGTGGACGCCTCCGGATTCGAACCGGGCGGGAGCGTGGAGGTGCGGGTGGCGTGCACGGTCACCGTGGTCGACCTGGGCGGGCTCGGCGGCGAGCGCACCCTGACCGCCACCTCGACCTCCCCGGTGGATCCTTACCGAGAGCAGACGCCATGAACCGCGCTCCCCGGAACCACAGGCGCCGTCGGACCGGCGGAGGCGACGGCGGACACGCGTCGGTCTTCCTCATCATGCTCGTCCCGGTCCTCACGGTCGTGTTCGCGCTGGTGTGGGAGGGCGGGCAGATGCTGGCCGCCAAGTCCGAGCTGCTGCACGCCGCTCACTCGGCCGCACGGGCGGGCACGCAACAACTCGACACGGTCACCACCCTCGAACGAGGCGGGACCCCGACGCTGGACACCGCTGCGGCCCAGCAGGCCGCTGCCGACCACCTGGCCTCGCAAGGGCTCACCGGCCGGGTGCTGGTCGAGGAGGAGCGGGTGACCGTGCTGGCCCGCACCACCTACACCCCCGCCCTCCTGCCGCTCACCGCGACGCCGATCGAGGCCGAAGCCACGGCCACCGCTCTCCAGCCGTCTGCGCGATGACGAGCAGTCCCTTCCACACAGCACCTCCAACAAGACAAGGAAAGTGCGAAGGTATGCCGCGAAGTGCCTGGTCCATGGCCGCAGAAGCCGTGGTCACCGTCGTGATGCTCATCGGCCCCGCCCTGCTGGCGTCTCGACTGGGGTGGCCGCTGGGAGAGCACACCACGTGGACGTGGCTGTGGCAGTACCTACGCGGCGGCCGAGTTCCGGACGAGGCCGTGATCGCCGTACTGGTGGTGGCTCTGTGGACGCTGTGGGCGGTTCACCTGGCCGTCGTAGTCCTCGACGTCATCGCCCTGCTGCGAGGCCTGGTGCCCCGGGTGGGACTGGTGCGGCTGGTGTGGGTACTGGCGGCCGGGGGCGCCACCGCGACCACCGCCCAGACCGTGGCGCTCGCGACCCACACGGACACGGCGACCGCGGTACCGGTGCTCCCTGATCCGACCGGGCAGGAGGCGGAGGGTTCCGAGGAGCAGCCGGATGACCGGCCGAAGGGAGCGATCGACCGGGTGCGCCACCTGCCGTACTTCGGGTTCGATTCAGCCGAGCTGACCCCCGAGATGGAGGAGTCGCTCCAACCGACCATCGACCTCATCAGCGGTTTCGGCCGGGCCGAGGAGCCGGTGGTGGTCACCGGGCACACCGATCCGGTCGGCGATCCCGCCTACAACCGGAACCTGTCCGAGCAGAGGGCGCAGGCCGTCGCGGACTACCTCGCCCAGCGCTTGGAGAACGCCGACTTCGAGGTGCGGGGCGCCGGTTCCGCCGAGCCTCCCGCGAACCCCCAGGCGCCTTACGGGGAGCACCGCCGAGTGGAGATCGCCTACACCGTCCAGCCCCTCCCGGCCAAGGAAGAGGACCCGGCGCCGACCACACAGCCCAACGCCGAGAACACCTCCGACGGCGCTTCCGAGCCGGAGCGGGTGCGGTTGGACGTGACCACCGCGAGCGATGGAGCGCCGGAGCCGGACCCGCTTCTGGTGGGGGCCGTGGCCGGGGCAGTCGGCCTGGGAGCGGGATACGCAGCCGGGCGGCGACGCGCATCCCGCCTCCGAGCGAGTCCCGCTGCCCCTGCCCCGGTCCCGGCACCTGCTCCGGCGAGCGCTGAGGACACCACGCCCGCAACGGGTGATCTGTTGACCGAGGACCGGCTCGGGCTCACCCGCGGAGCCATCGACGAGGACGGCTATGTGCTCGTCTCCGACACCGTTCGGGTCAACGGCCGGGACGGGGTGGCATTCGTCGGAGCCCACTCCGCCGCCGTCCTGACCGCAGTCGCCACAGACCACGCGCCCGAGCCGGTGATCTCCACCCGCGCCGCCCTCGCGGCACTGGGCGGCGTGAAAGCACTTCCCAAGGGTGTGCAGGTCGTGGCCGACCTCCCCGGAGCGCGGAACGCGGTGGAGAGCGAACTCCTCACCGCCACACGGCGCCGCATGGAGGAGTCCGACGGCGCCCCAGAGGACGACCACGCCGCGTGCACTCCCCGAATCCTGGTGGTGTGCGATGCCGACGGCCTCGATGAGGCCCACGGGCTGCCCGAGGCCCCGGACGACGCCACGGTGGTGGCGTGCGTGCTCGGTGAGACCGACCGTGCCGCCGTCGCCCTCGACTGCGACGCCACCGACCGAGTGCGGGCGAGGTCCGCTCACGCCGAGGCCTGCCGTGACGGCATCGCCCTGCGCCGCCACAGCCCGGCGGAGCACAGCACGCCGAGTGAGGCGGCCTCTCTCCCGGCAGAGGAGGAAGCAGAGCCAGCGGTCCCCGTGACGCTTCCTCCTGTTCCCACAGCACCCGACACGGAAGAGGACGCGGCCGCCTGTCGGGTGCGGTTGCGCTTGTTCGCCTCCACCCTGGTGACCCAGGTAGACGGCAAGGAGGTGACCGGGCTGCGCTCGGTGGCCCGCGCCCTCCTGGCCTATCTCGCCCTGCACCCCCGCGGGGCGAGCGCAGAGGACATCGCCCAGGAGTGCTTCGCCGCGCTGGAGCCTGCCCGAGCGGTCTCCGCCCGCAAGAACGCGATCAACAGCATCCGCTCATCCTTGCGAAAAGCACTACAGGAACCCGGGCAACCCGTGCTCGCGAACCGCAACGGCCGGTACACACTCAGCCTTTTTCATCCTGCTTCTCGGAGTTGAAGGACGAGCACGGCTCGGGTGATCTCGCCGGCCCGGTGCGGGC